>NZ_JBHWWZ010000010.1:0-144239 GCF_042730275.1 Rhodococcus sp. NPDC060086 | reverse complement strand
GCGGACCCGGTGAAGCAGGAACCCGCTGAACAGACCGCACCATCTGGTGAGGCTGCGTAGGAATCCTCCGTGTTCACGCGGGGGAGGAAGTCAATGCCGGATGAGCTGCGGAGCCTGCTCATCGACTCGCTGCACTGGTGGATGGCGCTGCTGAGTGAGGCTGAGGACCGACCTGCAGCCGGAGCCGATGACGCAGTATTCGGGGCCTGCCGGGTGCTGGTCCGACATCGCTACGGGAGGTGGCTGTCCAAGGTCGACGCAGGGCGCCAGCTACTCTCGGCAGGCTACCGGCCGGTCGCGGTGATCGAGCAGTCGATTGCCGCACGGTCCGGTGAGCCCCCGCCGTCAGGCCGGCAAGCACGGGCTTTTCAGGAAGCCGTTCTGAAAGAGATCCTGACTGCGACCTAACTGCTTCGTCGAATGCCATCCTCCTCTGTCTGCCGAGGTAGCGTCCATCTGCCCTTGGCTCAAGTGACCGCTGGTCTCGAATACACGACGTCGATGTCCGGCTCTGGGGCACCTTCGCCTACGTCGAGGCCACTCTCACCGACGGGACAGCGCTACCGCTGATGCGGTTGCCTTACCTGGGTTCGGCCCGCATCTGGGGCTTTGCGATCTATCTGGCCAGCAACGGCAAGTATCAGGACTCGGTCCTGCCGAGTTGCAATCCCACCGGCGCCCCCGGAGAGGCTCTCGACTGTGCCTGCGGGCTTTACCTCGCCGACCCCACCGCGTGGAAACAACCCCCGACGAACTTCTGACCAGGACCACTAAGGACCGAGTGGTTGTCCGGGCGGCTTCGGTGCATTCAGGGAGAAGCCGACGCCGACCATCCGGATCGCGAAACACACTGCGGCAGCGCCGAGGAGTGCGGCTGTTCCGCCGAAACCGAGGGAGTACGCGGTCGCGAACCCGAGCGCGCCGATCAAAGCAGGAATCGCGTAGAGCTCGCTGGTCAGGACCGTGGGAATTCGACGCACCATGACATCGCGGATGGTTCCACCGCCCACCGCGGTGATCGTACCGACGAGGACCGCCTGGAGGATCCCGAAGTCGAGGGCCAGAGCCTTGGCTGCGCCGAGGACCGCGAACACGCTCAGGCCGATGGCATCGAGAACCGTGATGGGGAGAGCGAGGCGGTCCAGTACCCGACTCAGGGCGAACGCAATCAACCCACCTGCTGCCGCCACCGCGAGATAACGCCAGTCCAGGAACGTGGCCGGCGGTAACGCGTCGAGGAGGATGTCCCGGATCACCCCGCCACCCAGTGCGGTGAACATGCCCAGCGTGATCACGCCGACGATGTCGAGCCGTGCCGCGCGGACCGCGGTCAACGCGCCGTTGAGTGCGAAGACGAACGTGCCGGTCAGATCGAGAACGAACAGCAGCGTCGATTCGGTGGGCATTCTCGACTGTCTACCGGATGTGGCAGGTTTTCACCCGCCCGACAGCCGGTAGAACCGGAAGAAACTGAAATCCTCGATCGGGAGGACATCCATCCGGGTGAAGCCGGCCTCCTGCGCATACTTCCGCAGGGTGGCGGGACGCATGACGGTGCCCGTCCCTACGCTCGGTTGCCGGCTCATCCCGTCGGGGAGGCAGAACATCAAGCTGTAGCCGTACATGAGTCGCTCGACCTCGTTTCCCGGCGCGGTGAACTCCTCTCCGACGGCCTCGTCCATCACGATCACCGCACCGCCCGGCACGAGCGCGCGGCGTGCTGCCGCGAGCACCTGCACCGGCTGCGGCATATCGTGAATGCACTCGAATGCGAACACCGCCTGGAAGGCCACCTCCGGTAGCCCGGACGCATCCACTTCGGCAATCGTGATCCGCTGTGCCACATCTTGTTCCGATTCCACATTCGAACGAGCGAGCTCGACCGTGGCCGGGTCGATGTCGAATCCGTGCAACATGGAGTCCGGATAGGCGCGGGCAAGCGCGATGGTGGACCATCCACCACCGCAACCGATGTCGGCGATCACAGCCCCAGGTGTGCGGAGCAGGTCGTCGACTTCGGGTACCGATTGCAGCGCCCCGGGCAACGCCAGCTCGAACCACGGCCGGTTCACATCGGCCTGCGACTCCCGTGCATCGCTTCCGTAGTGCGCCCAGCCGACCCCACCTCCGGTGCGATACGCCTCGAGCAGCGCAGGCATCTGCATCGCGCCTCCGGTCAGGATGCGAGGCAGCGGAGTCAGATACGCCAGGCTTCGCTCGTCGGTGAGCACTTCCGCGCCGGCGGGCGACAGGGTGAAGCACGGAGGATCGTCGTGGTCGACGGAGAGCAACCCGGTCACCGCCTGCTGTTCGAGCCACTCGCGTGCATACCGCGGATGGGTTCCGGTGCGGGTGGCGAGCTCGTCGGCGGTGGCGGGACCATCGGAGGCGAGACTGCGGTACCAGCCGAGCCGGTCGCCGAGATAGATGGAGAACACGTCGATCGCGCCGAGGGTGGCATCGACGATGCGCTGCGCGTAGGCGTCGACCGAGTTCGTATCGGCGACAGAAGTCGAAGGTTGTTCGGGAATCGCGGTGGACATGGCTGTCATCTCCGTAGAGGAGAACGAATGGTGTCTACCATCGTGGCCCTCGACCCTGCAGGTGTCACCGGTCGTTTGCCGTTCGAATCATTTTCGCACCGAGCCGCGCTACCGTGTTCAGGCATGAGCGCTTCGTCGAACGCAGCCAGTGGCGTACTCGAGAAACTCTCCGAGGTGCGTGCCGGCCTCGAGGACCTCTACCGCGACCTACACGCGAACCCGGAACTGTCGCACCAGGAACACGAGACCGCGAAGAAGGTGGCCGACCGACTCCGGGTCACCGGATACGAGGTGTTCCCAGGCATCGGCGGCACCGGCGTGGTCGGGGTGCTCCGCAATGGGGACGGCCCGACGGTCCTGCTACGTGCAGACATGGACGCGCTGCCGGTGAAGGAAGCGACAGGCCTCCCCTACGCCAGCGCCGTGCGTACCGCCGACGGCGACGGCAACGACGTCCCCGTGATGCACGCGTGCGGACACGATGTGCACGTCACGGCGCTGCTCGGGGCGGCGGATCTGCTTCGGCAGGGTTTACCGCACTGGCAGGGCACGCTTGTGGCGCTCTTCCAACCGGCAGAGGAAACCGGCGACGGTGCCCGCACGATGGTCGACGACGGACTCGCTGACCTGCTGACCGACGTCGACGTCGACGTCGCGCTCGCTCAGCACGTCCTTCCGGCACCGGCCGGCCACGTCGGCACCAGAACCGGTGCGGTCCTGTCCGCTGCCGACAGCATGCGCATCACCGTGTACGGACGCGGGGCGCACGGTTCGATGCCGCAGGCCGCGGTCGATCCCGTGGTGCTCGCCGCGATGATCATCGTGCGTCTCCAGACCGTCGTGTCGCGGGAGACCGCGCCCGGCGAATCGGCTGTTCTCACCGTGGGAAGTGTCCACGCAGGCAGCAAGGGCAACGTGATCCCCGACAGCGCGGTGCTGCAGCTCAACATGCGTACCTACGACGAGGGCACCCGCGAGGAGATGCTGCGCGCGATCCGCAGGATCGTCACCGCCGAATGTCAGGCCTCGGATTCGCCGAGAGATCCCGAATTCGAACTCTACGAACGTTTTCCGCTGACCGACAACGACAGTGAGGTCACCGGCAGGGTGGCCGACGCGTTCGGGGAGTTCTTCGGTGACCGGTACCGCGAAATGCCTCAGCAGACGGCCAGCGAAGACTTCAGCGACATTCCGAACGCGCTCGGCGTGCCGTATACCTACTGGGGCATCGGCGGTATCGACCCGTCGACCTATCAGAACGCCGTGCAGCAGGGCCGTGTCGCACAGGACATCCCGGTCAACCACTCACCGGCGTTCGCGCCGGTCGTGCAGCCCACACTCGACACCGGAGTAGAGGCGCTCGTCGTCGCCGCACTCGCCTGGCTCGCGAAGGACTGATCCGCTCAGGCTCGGTTCGTTGCCGACGTCACCAGGTCGACGAACGCACGCCCGGCTTTCGACAGCGACGCGGGATCGAATACCAGGCCGAATGTGCGGGTGAAATTCGGCTCGCCGGGCCGGACCACCGCGATGTCACGAACCGACTCCGCGAGCGACCGCTCCACGAGCGAGCCGCCGAGGCCCGCCAATACCATCGGCAGGCGCGCCTCGCGGTGGCTGGCGAGTACTGCAATGTGAGGCCGGTTACCTTCCTGGCGCATCGCGTGGTCGAACTCGTCGCTCAAGGTTCCGCCTCCGCGAGGCACGAACACCATGGGGATCGCGGGCATCGCCGACAGCGTGATCGGACCCGACGGCAGCTCGGTACCCGGCGGGTACGCGAGCCAGTACTCCTGCTCCCCCAGCTCGATGACCTCGAGTCCGAGCCCGCCCTCGAGAGGGAGATGTGCGACCACGAACTCGCAGTGTCCGTCGCGGATCACCGAAGCCGAATCACGCTCGTTGCGGAGGTCGCCGAAGCGCACCGTCGCCTTCGGGTGCGCGCGCCGGAACTGGGCGATCAGATCGAGAATCGGGCCGGTCGCGAGTGCAGGGAACACCATCAGGTCGAGGCGGCCCGTGACCTCGGCAGAACTCGAGGTCAGCAATTCCTCGACCCCGCCCACATCACGCAGGATCTGACGGCTCGGGCCGATGAGGGAACGTCCGGCTGCGGTCAGGACCATGCCCCGGCCGATGCGGTGGAACAGCTGCACCCCGAGCTCGCGTTCGAGACTGCGCAGGGCCTGTGACACCGTCGGTTGTGCAACGCCGAGCGCGGCCGCAGCACCGTTGATGCCGTCGTTCTCGACGACTGCGAGGAAGTACTCGATCTGACGGAATTCCATGTGTCTACGCTCCCGGTTTCGTGCCGGTTGCCGCCGAGATGAATGCGGCCGCCGCCGGCGACGGCTCTCCGGCCCGCAGAACGAGCCCGACCGGGCGGCTCAGCGGCGGATCGAGCGGCAGGACGACGGCACCGGGAATCTGCTGTTCCGCGACTCGGCGCGGCACCACGGTCGCGCCGGTACCGCGCATCACGAACCCCCAGATGGCGGTCGGGTGAGCACAGTCGATGACGACATTGTCTGCGCCGAGCAACTCACCGGTCTTCGCGGCGTCTGCAGGTGACCCCAGGTCGATGACCAGGGGCACCTTGCGGACGAGTTCGCGTGGCACCGGGTCGGGAAGCCCGACGGCGAGGTCGGGATGCAAGGCGAGGACCATCTCCTGCTCCAGGAGGGGGACGGTGATCATGCCCGCATGCTCGACCGACAGATCGGTCACCCCGATCTCGGCCTCACCGCGGCGCAGTGCGGAGTGCACCCCGGCCGGGCCCTCGGCGTCGGAGATCGACACGACGATGGCCGGATGGCGGGCACGGAACCGTCGGACGAGTTCGACGACGGGATGGATGGAGAACGCCGAGAAGGTGACGATGTCGACGCGACCGGACTCGAGTTCGCGGACCGCGGCGACCTTGCTCTTCGCGCGGTCGACGTCGGCGAGGATGCGGCGCGCCGCCACCTCGAGTGTCCGGCCGTCGTCGGTCAGGGTGAGGCGTCGACCGGTGCGGTCGAACAAGGTCGTACCCAGCCGTCGTTCGAGTGTGCGGATGGCCTGCGACAGCGATGGCTGTGAGATGTAGAGTGCCTGCGCGGCTTTCGTGATTCCACCGTGGTCGATGACAGCCACGAAGTAGGTCACAAGGTGCAGGTCCACCCATTCATATTAGGTGGTTGGTGTTCTGCTGTGTTCGGCGGTGCGCTCGCGCGCTCCGCCGAACACCCGGCCTGCTCGCGTTACCTACGCGCCCGTCCAGACGGGAGCACGCTTCTCGGCGAATGCCTTGGCGCCTTCCTGGGCGTCGGACGACGCGAACACCGGGTCGATGAACTTGCGCTGTGCGGCGAAAGCGTCGGGGTCGGTGTACTTCGCGGACATCGCCACGACCTGCTTGGTGGCCTTCACCGCGAGCGGACCGTTCGCAGCGACACGTGCAGCGAGTTCCCTGGCGACGGTGAGTGCTTCGCCGGGTTCGGTGATCCGGTTGACGAGGCCGTGCTGGAACGCGACCTCGGCGGTGAGCGGGTCGCCGGTGATGGCCATCTCCATGGCCAGTGGGTAAGGCAGGATCTTCGGCAGCCGCAGCAGACCACCGGCTGCGGCGGCAAGTCCGCGCTTGACCTCGGGGATGCCGAACTTCGCTTCGCGCGACGCGACGATCAGGTCTGCGGACAGTGCGAGTTCGCAGCCGCCGGCGAGTGCCCAGCCTTCGACCGCGGCGATCAGGGGCTTGGTGGGCGGAGCCTCGGTGATGCCACCGAAACCGCGGCCGGGGATCGACGGGCGTTCTCCGCGCGAGAAGGCCTTCAGATCCATGCCGGCGCAAAATGTTCCACCGGCGCCGGTGAGGATGCCGATGGTCAGGTCGGGGCGCGCCTCGAATTCGTCGATCGCGGCGGCGAGTGCCTCGGACACTTCGAGGGTGACGGCGTTCTTGGCCTCGGGGCGATTGAGGGTGAAGACGGCGACACCGTCGGCGAACTCGGTGAGAACAACGCTCATTTCAGTTTTCCTTCGTATTCCGGTCGACAGCGGGGGTAGCGAGACTCCAGCGAGCGGGAGTTCCACCATCCGAACGTATTACATCTCGGTCGGCGAGAACGATCAGGTGTGCCTGGGTTTCGCGAACGGCGAGCCGCAACAGACGCGGGTCCATCGCGTCGATAGGCCGCGACCACGTGATACGCGTCGTGATCTCCCACGCCGTCGACTGGGGGTCCGCGCCGACGGCCGAGCGGATCTCGTCGAGACGCTCGTCATGGTGTGCCATCAGCTGCCGAGCGCGATCGGCGACGCCGCGGAACCGGTACTCGTGGGCGGGCAGCACCTCGCAGTCGGGTAATGCGGTGGTGGCGTGCAGCGACAACAGGTACCGGTGTAACGGGGAGTCGAGTTCGCCCGGGCCCGACGAGATGTTGGGGCTGATGCGCGGGAGCATGTGGTCGCCGCTGAACAGTAGGTCGTTGTCGCGGTCCACGAAGGCGAGATGGCCCGGTGTGTGTCCGGGCGTCCACACCGCTTCGATGTTCCATCCGGGGAGGTCGAGGCGGTCGCCGCCCTCGAGGACGACGTCGGCGGAGGTGCCGGGAGGGAACCGGACGAGATCGAATCGGGGTGCTTCGACGACGTCGTCCGGAGCACCGAGGTCGGTCAGGTCCACCCGCCACGCCTCGACGTCGGCTGCCACATCGGCATGCGTGAAGTGCCCGAGTGCCGTTGCCTCGGCGGCGTGCATTGCGATCGCGGCGCCCGTGGTCTCGCGGAGTCGCGGTGCGAGACCGAAGTGGTCGGGGTGCAGGTGGGTGATCGCGGCATATCGCACGTCGGTGATGTGGTGGCCGGTCTGCGCGACACCGTCGACGAGGGCCTGCCAGGATTCCTCGGTGTCCATACCCAGGTCGATCAAGGCCAGTCCGGTGTCGAGGGCGAGCGCGTAGCTCAGCACGTAACGCAGTGGGTTGTGCGGCATCGGGACGGGAATCGACCACAGTCCGGGCCGGACCTCCTCGACGGGAGGTAGTCGTTTGGCTGCCCAGGCCTCGCGCTGGGCGACGCCGACGTCTTCGGTGATGATCATGATGTCGATCCCTCCCGGCTTCCGAGGGTGTCGCGCAGGGTGCGCTTGAGGATCTTTCCGCTCGCATTGCGCGGTAGTTCGCCGACGATGTGGATGCGTTGCGGCTTCTTGTACGAGGCAAGCCGCTCGGTCGTGAACGCGACGAGTTCGGCTTCCGTCGGGCGCGGCGCGCCGTCGACGAGTCGGACGACGGCGGTGACGGCTTCGCCCCAGCGTTCGTCGGGCAGGCCGACCACCGCCACCTCTGCGACGGCGGGATGTTCGGCGAGTACTGCTTCGACCTCGACGGGGTAGACGTTCTCCCCACCGGTGATGATCATGTCTTTCACGCGGTCGGTGACGAACAGGTAGCCTTCCTCGTCGATGTGCCCGGCGTCGCCGGTGCGCAGGAACCCGTCGGCGGTGTAGAGGGTGGCGGTCTCGGCGTCGCGCCGCCAGTAACCCGAGACGTTGTTGCGTGACCGCGAGACGATCTCCCCGGTGGCGCCTTGAGGCAGGGGTTCGCTGGTGATGATGTCGCGGATCTGCACCTCGGTACCCGGCAGCGGTGTCCCCGCGGAGCGCAGCAGGTAGGTGCGTGTTCCGTGCGGGTCGTGATCGTCGGCGCGGAGTGCGGTGAGCGCGCCCATCGTCTCGGTCATCCCGTACCGCTGCACGAGGCGGCAGCCCAGAGTGTCCATTGTGCGCGCGAGCATCGTCGGAGTGATCGGTGACGCCCCGTATGCGACCACCTTCAGGCTCGACAGATCGTAGTCGGCGAGGTCGGGCAGCTCGAGGATCATGCCGATCGCGGAGGGCACGAGAAATGCGTGGGTGACGCCGTACTCGGCGATCGTTGCCGCCACCAGCGCGGGGCGCATCTCGCCGAGCAGCACCAGATGCAGACCCGCAGACAGACAGGTGCTGGTCCACCCGGAACCGGCAATGTGGAACAGGGGCAGGGCATTCAACGACACCGAATCGTCCTCGAACTCGTAGAGCTCGAAGTTCTCCTGCACGTTGTAAAGGTTGCGATGCACGGCAACAACACCTTTGGGCTTCCCTGTGGTGCCCGAGGTGTAGAGCTGCAGGACCGCGGTCTCGGGATCATCGCCCAGGCCCGGATCGGTGGCGTCACCGGAGGCGACCAGCTCGTCCCAGCTGCGGGCACCGTCGAGGGCTGCTTCACCGACAACGATGATGCGCACGTCCGGGAGGGCGGCGGCGACCGCGCGGGCGGCCTCGGTGAAGTCCGCCTCGACGATGAGCACACCGAGCTGCGCGTCCGCCGCGATCCACGCGATCTCATCGGGGTTGAGCCGCCAGTTGATGGGGGTGAAGACGAACCCGGCCTTCGCGCAACCGACGAACGCCGCCGCGCCGGGCAGACCCATGCGGAGCAGTGCACCGACCCGGCCGGGTGATGTCGCCAGGGTGGTCAGTGCTGTGGCCACCTTGTTGGTGTACGAGTCGAACTCTGCGTAGGTGAGGGTTGTGCCTTCGGCCGTGACCGCAGGTGCCGACGGCTGGGAGACCGCCAGCTGCCGGATGCGGTTGGGAAGGTGCAGTTCGCTCACAAGACACTCCTGATCGACGTCTGTCCGCGCGGACTACGGGTCCGGGGAATCCCAGTCGATCACGGGTGTTACGACGACGACAAAGTCCTGCGGCCGCATCCAGCGATAGGGCAAACCTATGTGCTTCGGGAGGTAGCGTCGGGTTCACCGACGACAGACGCGACGAGGCTGTGCACAGCGTGGGCGAGCCGCTCGGTCTGGCCGGCCCGGATGTGTTGCAGGATCACATCGGGGTTCAGTGCACCGAGGAGCACCCGGCCGAGGACAGTGGCGTCGACGTCCGGTCGTGCTTCTGTCAGCAGCGACGCGATGTGTCGCGCCCAGAACACGTTGATCTCGTCTTCCTGTGCGTCGCTTGTGGAATTGCCGTACGCGATCATGAGCTCGACGTTGTCGACGATGAGCTGGAACATCGCGTCGAAATAGGCCAGGAGGCGGTCGGGTGCGGGTGCCCCCGGGCCGAGGGGTGGCTCACCGTCGGTCACGGCGTCGCGCAGGGTCAGGGCGCGCTCGCGCACGAGTTCTCGCATCAAGCCCGCACGGCTTCCGAAGCGGTGGAAGATCGTGCCTTTGCCGACGCCGGCTGCTGCCGCGATCTGGTCGATCGACACGTGTTCGGAGCCGTGGGCGGCCAGAAGGGCGTCGGTGGTGTCGAGGATCGCGCGACGATTGCGCGCCGCGTCGCTCCGCTCCTTCTTCGAGGGTCGATCCGGCATCGAAAAGCCTTCCGTTGACAAGTGGACTGTCGGTCCATATCGTCGGTTACGCGTCGAACTGGACTGACGGTCATGTTATCGGGTGCCACCCGAGACACTGCATCGCCCAAGCGTCACCGGTCGGAAGGACCTGGAAGAATGCCGCATTTCCCGAAGCCCCCGGAAGGTAGCTGGACCGAGCACTACGGAATCGACACTGCGCCGGTGTCGTACGAGGACTCGATCAGCCCCGAACACTACGAGCTCGAACGCGAGGCGATCTTCAAGCGTTCCTGGCTCAATGTCGGCCGCGTCGAACAACTTCGGAACGATGCTCACCGCTACACCCAGGACATCGTCGTTGCGGACGTCGCCGTTCTGGTCACGGAGGACGCCGACGGGCAGATCGCAGCTTTCCGAACCCCGATCGACGGCGGAGCCGACCACGCTCCCGTGCAGGTCGATGTGTGGGAAGGCTTCGTCTTCGTCAATCTCGACGACTCGAACGCCATTCCGCTGCGGGAGAGCCTCGGCAGGTTCGCGGCCGGACTCGAAGGCTTCCCCTTCGGTGAGATGACGCAGGTGTTCAAGTACCGATCCGATGTGGGGAGCAACTGGAAGCTCTACATCGATGCGTTCGCCGAGTTCTATCACGCTCCCGTGCTCCACTCGAAGCAGTACACGTCGGAGGAATCGAAGAAACTTCAGCGCTACGGGTTCGAAGCCCTGTACTACGACGTGGACGGCCCGCACGGAATGGTGTCATCGTGGGGCGGGATGGCGCCTCCGAAGGACCCCTCGATGGTCAAGCCCATCGAACGCATCCTGCGCAGCGGCAACTTCGGGCCCTGGGACAAACCCGACATCCCCGGGCTCGCCGACCTGCCACCCGGCCTCAATCCGGCCGAGCACCCCGCGTGGGGCCTCGACTCCTACGTCTTCTTCCCGAATTTCATGCTCGTCATGTGGGAGCCAGGCTGGTTCCTCACCTATCACTACTGGCCGACCGCGTACAACCGCCACACTTTCGAAGGCACGATGTACATGGCGCCGCCGCGCAACGCCACCGACCGCTTGCGTCAGGAGATTGCTGCGGTCACGTTCAAGGAATTCGCACTGCAGGATTCCAACACACTCGAAGCCACCCAGAAGATGCTCGAAACCCGTGTGGTGTCGGAATTTCCGCTGTGCGATCAGGAAGTCCTCCTGCGCAATCTCCACGCGTCTGCACAGAGCATCGTCGACGACTACGTAGCGACCCATCAGCCCGCAACCACCTCGACCGGATAGGAAGTGAAAGCCGATATGACACAAGTGCTTCCCGCAGAATTTTCCGACCTCGAGCCGTGGGCCGAGTGGGCGCTTCCGACCGAGGCGCAGCGCTACGGCCGGCGTCTCGAGAGCACGATGCCCGAACTGCAGTCGTTCTACGACGCGGCGCTCCCCCGACTCGCCGATGCGGCAGCATATCTCGACACCTTCGACCTCGAGAACCTGCCCGAGGATGCCACCCGGCTCCTGCATGTCTGCTACTCGCTGATCAACATCTCGTTCCCCATCGAGGCATGGCACCAGCCGCGGGTGCCCGACACGGGAGCCGCGAGCATGGATGCTGTGATCGAACCGGTGCCGTGACACGACGGTGCGTACCGCCGACCGGCGGTCCGCACCGGGGGCGCCGACGTCCGTCAGATCGCCCGTCAGGGGCAGAGCGTCGACGGGAACGCCTGTGGCGGCGACGGTGTCGAGGACATCGCCGAGTTTCTGCTCGCAATCAACGACCTCGTGCAACGGGGCGGATCCTGCGGTGAAGTGTGTGTCGCTGATCTGGACGAGCGTGTGGGTGGGCCGCGGGTACTCCGCGAGCCGGAGCGTCTCGGTCATGGTTCCAGTCAACGCCGCACAGGCTGCGCCTTGCGGTACGGCGGGTTGCGTGCAGGTGATGGGCGGTCGAAACTGCCACACAGAAGTCGGATCGGGAGGTTGTGTGCGGGTCTCAGCGGTCGCTGAAAACAGGTGCCTGATGCTCGACGAACGCCTTGATTCCCGCACGCGCATCCGAAGAGGATCCGCACACGATCATCGCATCGAGTTCGGCGGCAAGCTGTTCGCGGTGTGTCGACGACGTGGCCGCAGACAGGAGTTGTTTGGACTCGCGGGTTGCGGTGATCGATCGGGTCGCGAACCACCGGGCACGTTCGAGCGCGGTGTCGAGTACCTCGGTATCGGGTACGACTCGGTTCACCAGATTCCACTCGAGCGCTGTGGTCGCGTCGAGTACGCGGTTCTCGAGGATCATCTCCTTTGCGCGTCGCATTCCTACCAAACGCGGGAGATGCCACGAGCTTCCTCCATCGCCGGAGAGCCCCAAGGCTGAGAATCCCGTGGCGATTTTGGTGCTCTCGCCCGCGACGACATGATCCGCACACCAGACCAGACCGAGACCGCCACCGGCAGTACCACCGTGGACTGCTGTCACGACGGGGTAAGGCAGCTCGGAGAGCTGCGGAAGCGTGCGATGCCACAGCGAGATCATCGTCTTCAACTCGTCGGACAGGGTATCGAGATGATCCGTGAAGTACTTCAGATCCCCACCGACGCAGAATGCCGGGCCGTCGCCGCTGATCAGCAGACTGCGGATGCGATCGTCTGCCTGGAGTATCTCGGTCGCATGAGCGATCGCCTCGACCATCGCCAGGTCGATCGCATTGCGACTGGCGACGCGTGTCAGGCGCAGCTGGGCAACTCCGTCTTCGCCAACGGTGACGGTGCAGCGGCTCTCGTGCATGTCAGCTCCTTGAAGGGGTAGCGGCCCGACCGGACTTTGTGGACCGGTCGTAGTCGAGGTGTGCGGCGACCTCGAGGATCGCGACCATGCGGTGCACGGGATTCAGGTCTTCGAGGCGTCGTTCGTACCGTGTCCACGGGAGTGCCTGAGCAATCTCGTGTGGCGAGCGCCCATCCTCGGCGAGGTCGCAGATCTCGGCCAGACGCGCATCGTGATGTGAGAGGAGTTCTCGTGCGCGGTCGTGAACACTGCCGGTCACTCGTCCGTGGGCCGGAAGCATCTGTGCATCGGGAAGTTCGAGCGTGGCTCGCAACGACGACAGGAAAGAACCGAGTGGCAGGGCCTCAGGTTCGCGTTCGAATCCGATCGACGGGGTGATGCGGGGAAGGATGTGGTCACCCGTGATCATCACACCGGCGGCCTCGTCGGAAATCACCATGTGCCCTCGCGTATGACCGGGCATCTCGTGAACCGTCAGTGTGCGGTCACCGAGATCGAAGACGTCACCGTCGTGCATCCACACATCCGGAGCGTCCAACGGGAGCCCGACTTCGTGGGCTTGGTACGGCATGGTGTCGATGTACTGCGCGAGTTCGGGAGCGCCCGCCTCCCGCAGCAGGTCGGCCTGTCGAGGATAGGGCCCGGTGAGCGTGGCGAACGCGTCGAGAGAGTGCCGTTCGCCGGCTCCGAGGTAGACGATGCTGCCGTACTCGTTGCGCAACCTGACGGCCTGTGTGTAATGATCCCAATGAGCATGCGTGGCAATTATTTTCGTCACATCATGCGGGGGGTAGCCGAGCTCCTTCAACGCTGCTGTGAGCGTGCGTTCGGTCTCGACGGTTGCCCATCCCGGATCGACAAGAACAAGACCTGCAGAGGATTCGAAGGCGTATGCGTTGATCACCTTCAAATCGTCGAGGGGTAGCGCGAGCGGGATGCGGTGGATGCCGTCGGCAATTCGATCGGTGAGTGGCTCTGTCACGGGAGTTGGCCTTTCGGGACCGGACCGAGTCCATGTCGGATGAGGGACTGCGTCGTCGCGATCAATTCTGCGATCGATCCCTGGGAGTGATCCCACCATTCGGGCGTCCAATTCAACGCGCCCATGATGAGCTTGATCGCTGCGCGCCGATCCAGGTCTGCACGTACCTGTCCAGCGTCATACGCCGACTCGACCATTTCGCGCCACAGGCGAGAATACAATTGACTGTCGTGTCGCAACCGCGCACGAATGTCGTCGGGTAGCTGTCCGGTGTTTCTGGTGACGGCGGTGGCGAAATCGGACAGTTCCAGTTCGACCTCCAGGTGCGCGGCCGCGGCTGCGCAGATCCGATCCATCGGCTCCGTCTCAGTGGGGAGCGCGTCCAGAATGCTCATGACATGCTCGCGCAGTCGAGTTTGTCCGACCATCATAACCTCGGAGATCAAGTCGTGTCGGGACGCGAAATAGTAGTACACGGCAGGAGCACGGAGGTCGGCAGCCTCTGCGATCTCGCTGAGCCGAGTTGCCGAATAGCCCTTCCGGCTCAGTACGTTTGCAGCAGCGAACAGGATTCGCTCGCGGGTGGCTTCGGATTTCCCACGGCTGTTGGTTTTGTCGGCGACTGCCGTTCTGGTGCTGTTCATGGCATGGAATATCCACCGCTGACGGACAGGACCTGACCCGTGACCTGCCGCGAGACCTTCTCCGAGCTGAGGAAGACGACACTGTCGGCGACATCGTGCGCAGTGGTGAGCCGCCTCAGGGGGATCCCCTTCTCGAGCGATTCGATCTGCTTGTCGTTGAACACGTTGTCGCGTCCCACTGCCCACAAACTCGTTGCACCGACTGCATTCTCGTCCTCCGGGAGTACCAACCCGGGGCAGACCACATTGGATCGAATGCCGTTTCGGCCGTGCTCCTTCGCGACGGTTCGGGCAATCGCGATCAGTCCGGCCTTTGTGCTGCCGTAGATGCCCTGACGAATCTCGCCGAAGGCGGCGTCGCTCGAGATGAAGATGATCGACCCCACGCCGGCGTCGCGCATCGGGCCGAGTGCAGCTTGAGTGCATGCGATGGCGGTGAACAGATTGATCTCGATGGTCTTCTGCCAGCGGCCGCGGTCGGTGTCCTTCGCAAAGAACTCGGCGTCGCTCCACCCCGCATTGTTGACCAGAGCGTCTATCCCGCCCCACTTTTCGGTAAGGGTGCCGACTGTGCGTTCGCCGGCGCCCTCTGCGGTGAGATCCTCTGCGATGACCTCGGCTTCGGCTGCCCCGAGTTCGAGGGCTTCGGCGCGAACTTTCTCTGCCTGAGTTCCGTCGATGTCGCAGATTGCGATGCGTGCCCGTTCTCGGGCGAATCCGTGGACGATCCCGCGACCGACATTGGAACCACCGCCGGTGACAAGTACACGCGCATCTGTGAGTCCGAGGTCCATGGTGGGTCCTTCCGTCGAGTAGCTCCCGTTGACTCCGACGGTAGCTTAATTTATGTTCGATTCAAAAGCATTTGCCCGCGAGAGATCGAAATCGAACGTATGACGGGAAGGTCCGACCGATGAATGGTCTGGTCGAAGGAAAGTCCTCCGTGGTCACCGGCGGGGCGCAAGGAATCGGGCTGGCGATCGGACGTCGGCTCGCTCAGAACGGTGCACGGGTCGTGCTCGTCGATGTCGACCAGGCACGTGCGGAAGCCGCTGCAAAGGAACTGTCCGGAGAGACCGGAGCGAAGGTGATCGGCTTGGGGTGCGACGTCACCTCGGAGGATGCTGTGCATGCGGCAGCGATCACGACCGTTGATCGGTTCGGCGCCCTCGACATCTGGGTGAACAACGCCGGTATCACCCGCGATGCATCACTGCGGAAGATGAGTGTGTCCGACTTCGAGGCCGTCATGAACGTGCACCTCAAGGGCACGTGGCTCGGAGTCCGGCATGCCTCCGCGATCATGCGTGAGGCCGGGAGCGGCGTGATCGTCAATATGTCATCGCTGTCGGGGAAGTCAGGAAATCCCGGACAGAGCAACTACAGCGCAGCGAAGGCCGGCGTCGTCGGTCTGACGAAATCGGCAGCCAAGGAACTCGCGCACCGTGGCGTGCGCGTCAATGCCGTGCAACCGGGTCTGATTCGCACGGCCATGACCGAGGCGATGCCGCCGGACGTGTTCGCCGCGCGGGAGGCAGACATCCCGATGAAGCGGGCCGGGACACCCGACGAGGTCGCGGGCACGGTCCTGTTTCTCGCCTCCGATCTGTCCAGCTACGTGACAGGCGCGGTCATCGAGGTCGGCGGGGGGCGGTACATGTGAGCGGCACCGATACCAGCGCCGGAGTGAGTGCGGTGGTCGAGACCTCGATCGACGATCGGGTCGGCACAATTCTCCTCAACCGCCCCGAGGCCATGAACGCGATCACCGTTGCGCTCGGCACCCAGCTGGAAGCGGCCCTGCGCACCCTTGAACCGCAGGTCGACGTCATCGTCATCCGCGGGGCAGGCGGCAATTTCTCGGTCGGCGGTGACTTCAACGAGCTGCAATCGTTGCGTGCACAGGGACGCGAGGCGATGGCGCCGTTGTTCGCCAACTTCGCGCGCGCATGTGCCACGATCGTGGAGCTCGACGTTCCGGTGATCGCGGCGGTCGAGGGCTTCGCAATGGCCGGGGGCTTCGAGCTGATGCAGTCCGTCGACATCGTCCTGGTTCACGAGAAGGCGAAAGTGGCAGACACCCACTCCAACCACGGAATGGTGCCGGGAGGCGGTAGCACCCAGCGGTTGCCGAGAGTGGTGGGCAAACAGCGTGCGCTCGCACATATCCTCACTGGCGACCGGTTGTCCGCGGCCGATGCCGTGGCATGGGGTCTGGCGTACAAGGTGATACCCGCATCCGAATTCGACTCGGAGGTATCCGATTTCGCACACAAGCTGGCGGGCAAGGATCGAACGGCGCTCGCGCGAAGCAAGCGCCTCGTCCACGCAGGCCTCGAGCTACCACTCTCGGACGGCATCGCCATGGAAGCGGACACGGTTCTCGATCACCTGTCCGAGGACACCAGTGGTGGAGGCATCGAAGCCTTCACCGAAAAGAAGGGTTCTTGAATTATGGCCGAGCACCTCATTTCCGACGGCCCCGTCCTCTTGGATCTCGAGTCGAACGGGATCGCTCGCATCCGTCTCAATCGACCCGACGCGTCGAACGGCATGGATGTGCCGTTCCTCCAGGCGCTGCACGCAGCGATCCTGCGAGTGCACTCCGAGCCGGCCGCGCGTGTCGCGATTCTGTCCGGGGAAGGCCGACACTTCTGCGCCGGTGGTGATGTGAAGACCTTCGCATCCAAAGGCGAGGCGCTCCCTGATTACCTTCGGGAAGCCACTGCCTGGCTACAGATCGCGACCTCCGCGCTCATCCAGCTGAAAGTTCCGGTCATCGCGTCCGTCCACGGATTTGCGGCGGGTGGTGGAGGATTCGGACTGGTGTGTGCATCCGATTTCGTCATAGCGACCGAGGACGCGAAGTTCATGTCGGGTGCGGTCCGGGTCGGGATGGCCCCGGACGGTGGAGCGTCGGTGACCTTGACGCAACTCGTCGGCTTGCGCAAAGCCGCAGAGATACTGCTGACCAACCCGGTGCTCGATGCCAAGGAAGCTCTAGATCTCGGAATTCTGACGAAGGTGGTTCCTGCCGGAGATCTCGTCGCCGAAACCGAGGCGTACGCGAGGAAGTTCACCGAGACCGCGCCGCTCGCCGTCGCCGCGATCAAACGGCTCCTGTGGGGTGGCGTCGGCGCCACGGTCTCGGACCGCCTCAACGAGGAGGCCCGCACGGTCTCCGAGTTGTCCGGGACAGCGGATTCTCTCGAGGGTCTTGCAGCGGTGATCGAGAAGCGATCGCCACGATTCGAAGGACGCTGAGATGGGTGAGTCGACGGTGCTGACCGAGGACCGGGGGCCAGTCCGCATTGTCACTCTCAACCGTCCGGAGCGGCGGAACGCGATCGACCTCGTCCTCCGCGTCGAACTCGCTGAGGTACTCGAGTCGGCCTCGGGCGATGCGGGGGTTCGCGTCGTGGTCCTCACCGGTGCGGGACGTGCGTTCTGCTCGGGCGGCGACATCTCGACCATGCGCCGGATGAGGCCGGAGGAAGCCGTTCCCCGCGTCGAGGCGGCGAACCGGGTGATCCGTGCGATCTGGAACAGTGAGAAGCCGGTGGTCGCTGCCGTCGAGGGTGCCGCGTTCGGTGCGGGAGTCTCCCTGGCCGCCGCGTGTGACCGCGTGGTGGCAAGCGAGGAGGCAGTCTTCGGGACGGCGTTCACCGGAGTGGGGCTCGCGGGAGACATGGGCCTGTTCTCGTCCCTGCCTGCTCGAGTCGGTCCGGCAGTTGCGAAGCAGCTCATGCTGTTGCCGCGCCGGTTGAGTGGTGTACAGGCACGTGGGCTGGGCTTGGTCGACGAGACGGTGCCTGCCGGCACGACCCTCGACCGCGCCATCGCGGACGCAGAACAGATCGCAACCGCCCCACCCCTTGCTCTTCGCGAGATGAAGCAACTCTGGCGTCGCTGGGCAGCCGACCCGTCCGACGTGCTCGGATTCGAGGCGCAGGCCCAGGCCCGGTTGTTCGACACCGCGGACTTCGCTGAGGGGATCGAGGCGTTCCACGCCAAGCGGGCACCGCAATTCCGCGGACACTGAGCTGCCGGACACGCGGTACTCGAGCTTTGGGGTTGCTTGATCGGGCCAAACTATTTAATCTAAATTCAAGTCGAAATTAAGGAGCACTCGGAATGTCGACAGCCCTCGATCGACGTCGCGAGCACATCACGTCGCTCTTCCCCGAATGGACCGAGCGCTCTCTCGGTGATTGGCTCGCATTCTGCGCAGAGCGGTACGCCGACCGCCCTCTCGTGATCACAGACGACCGTACGACCACCTATAGCGAGGTCGACGCGTGGGCAACTCGCCTCGCAGACGGGCTCATTGCCCTCGGCCTGAAGCCCGGCGAGCACGTGGGAATCGTCATGGCCAACTACACCGAGTTCGTCCCGGTCAAGTTCGCAGTAGCCCGGGCGGGTGGAGTCGCAGTTCCGATGAACTTCCTCTACAGGGAAGACGAGCTGAAATATGTGCTCGGACAGTCTGAATGTCGGATCCTGATCACAATGACCGGGTATGCGGACATGGACTACCCGCAGATGCTCGACAACATCGCCCCGGGCTGGGACCGCGGTGAGGTTTCGGACGACCTGCCTCTCCTCCGTGATGTCATCTTGTTCTCGACGGACGGGCGTACTCGGCCGGGCGTCCGCATGCTCGAGGATCTCGGTACCCTCGGACGGGAGAAGGCAGGCGTCTCGGCAGAGCTCGAGATCGATCCCCGATCCCTTGCCGATATCCTCTACACTTCCGGCACCACGGGATCGCCCAAGGGCGTGATGATCGCGCACGATGCTGCACAACGCACCGGCTACGCCTCCGCGCTGACCAGGGCGTACGACGACGGATGGCGCGTTCTGTTCTCGCTACCCTGCTACCACATGTTCGGGTATGTGGAAGGCCTGATGGCCACGATGGTCGTCGGCGGCGCCGTGATCCTGCAACCGAAATTCGACGCGGCCGCCTACCTGCGCGGGATCGAACAACACCGCGCGACGGACATCCTGTGTGTCCCGACCATGACCGTCGCGATCCTCGAGCATCCGGACGTCGTGAAGTACGACTTGTCGAGCCTTCAGGCCGTCCTGTCGGGTTCCGCACCTGGTCCGGTGTGGTTGTGGGAGAAGGCAGAGAAGTTGCTCGGGGCGTCTGAGATCGTCACTGGATACGGCATGACCGAATGCGGTGGCGCAATGACTCTGACGCTACCCGAGGATCCGTTCGAACTGACTTCGACGACCGCCGGGCAGCCGAAATGGGCAGGCTCCGCGGGCATTGCCGACCACAACGGCGCGCTCACCGTCTACCGGACGGTCGACCCTCTGACGGGTGACTTCCTCCCGGACGGAGAAGAAGGCGAACTGGTCTCCCAGGGACCGACCAACATGCTCGGATTCTGGAACAAGCCCGAGGAGACAGCCAACGGTCTCCGCGACAACTGGGTGTTCTCAGGAGATCTCGGACGCGTCCGGCCGGATGGGTACGTGGAGATCACCGGCCGCAGTAAGGAACTCTACAAGAGCGGCGGCGAACTGGTCATGCCGAAGGAGATCGAAGAGCTACTCTCCGCGCATCCCGACATCTCGCAGGCGTACGCCATCGGACTCATCGACGAGCGCTGGGGTGAGATCGGATGTGCGGCTGTCGTCCGCACGCCGGGATCGACCATCACCGAAGATGAGGTCATCGAATACTGCAAGGAGCGCCTTGCCCGGTTCAAGATCCCCAAGGTCGTGTGGTTCCTCGACGCCGAGGACCTCCCCAAGACCCCCACAGGAAAGATCCAGAAGTTTCGGCTGGTCCAACAGGCCGCGACGCAACGTGTCTCAGACAGATTGGAGCAGAAGTCATGACGCTCACCGAACCTCTCGCTGCCCCGGTTCCCGATCGTGCGCCGCGCGTCGAGTACGACACCTTGATCCAGCCGGAACGCATCCACGGATCGCTGTACACCAACCCCGATGTCTTTGCCGATGAACTGGAGCGGATCTGGTACCGCACATGGGTGTTCGTCGGTCACGCCAGCGAGATCCCCGAGCCGAACGACTACATTCGCAAGAAGCTCGGTCCGCAGGACGTCATCATGACGCGCGACAAGACAGGCGAAATCCACCTGTTGCTGAATCGGTGCGCGCACCGGGCGAACCTGGTGTGCGACGAGCCGTCGGGTAACGCCGGGTCCTTCCGATGCCCGTACCACGGCTGGACCTACCGCAACAATGGCGACATGCTCGGCTACCCCTACAACAAGGGTTACGGCGGCAAGGGCAAGCTGAACCTCAATATGGGCAAGGTCCCGCGTGTCGCCGTCTACCACGGCTTCGTCTTCGGAAGCTTTGCCGAGGAAGGTCCTACCCTGCTCGAGCATCTCGGTGATGCTGCGGGTGAGCTCGATCGCCTCGCACGACTGTCCCCCGAAGGCGAGGTCGAGCTGACCGCCGGCTGGCTGCGGCACAAGACACGAGCCAACTGGAAGCTGTTGGCAGAAAACGAAACCGACGGATACCACCCGCAGTTCGTCCACGGCTCGATCTTCTCGGTCACCGGCAGCCACATCGGTGAGCTCTACAGCGACAATGCGACCTCGGTGACGCGCGCATTCGGCAACGGACACAGTGAGAACGACCTGCGTCCCGAGTTCCGCCGGATGAACGAGCCGATGAAGTGGTTCGGTACCACCGAAGACCGCGTCCCGGACTACGTGGCCGCGATGCGCGCGAAGCACGGAGAAGGCGCAGAAGAAATCCTGATCGAAGGCGCTCCCCATGTGATGATCTTTCCGAACCTGTTCATTGCGGAGATCCAGGTGTTCAACATCCAGCCCGTCTCCGAGAAGGAATGCGTCCAGTACTCGACCGCGGTGCAACTCAAGGGGGCGCCCGAGCTGAACTCGCGCATGGTGTCCCAGTCGATCGGCTCGGTCGGACCGGCCGGCATGCTGCTTGCCGACGACACGGAAATGTACGAGCGGAACCAAGTGGGTGTCGGTATGCGCGACCCGAAATGGGTCGACATCCGTCGCGGTGTGCAACGGGAGAGCATCGACGAGCGTGGACACACGATCGGTGCTGCGAACGACGAGACCGCAATGCGGGCATTCTGGCGAAACTACAAGAGCCTCATGGCCCCCGAACCTGTGGAAGGAACGGACAAGTGACCATCGCATTCGACACCGACCGCCCTGCAACCGATTTGACGGATATCCGCCAGATCAAACAGTTCCTGTACAAGGAAGCACGTTACGCCGACGAACACGACTACGACTCGTGGGAGGCACTGTGGACCGACGATGCCTTGTACTGGGTTCCCGTCGACGGTGGCGACTACGATCCGATGAAGCACGTGTCGGTGGTCTACGACAACCGTCGCCGTATCAATACTCGGCTCGAACAGTTGCGTACCGGAAAGCGATACGCGCAGTCGCCACCCTCGCATCTCAGGCGGGTACTCGGGAACGTCGAGATTCTCGGCGTCGAAGAGAAGGTTCCCGGCGTAACCGACACCGTCGTCGGAGCAAACTTCGTTCTGTACGAATCGAAGCCGCGCGGCAAGGAGGTGTGGGCGGGTCGCTACACCTATCGCATCCGAGTCGTCGACAACGAGATCCGGCTCGTCGGAAAGACCGTCGTTCTCGTCGACAACGCCGAAGCGCTTCCCACACTCGGCTTTCTGATCTAGGAGTAAGCATGACTACCGAGGCCAGGACCGGAGTCGTTCACAGCGAGTTCGCGCAGGTACGTGTCGACATCGACCACGCGGGTCTCGGCCCGCGGTTGCGGCTCGAGGACTTGAAGACCGGCCGTGTGCGGTACCTCGACGCGCTCGAACTCGAGACGATCGTGTGGTTGCGCGACGAGCATCTGGAAAGTCTGCTCGATCCGTCCTCCGACCGCTGGCGCGAGGGCCAGGTCCCGGACGCACTGCGATAACGGTGACGTTGGACGCGTCTCGTGGTCACTGCTGGGTGCGGCGGCCGCCGATCGCCACCTTCTCATGGGCTGACCGCGTCGGACCCAAGTACACGTCAGGAGAGTACACATGTCGGAATTCCGGTTCGGGCTCGTGTCGTACGGTGCCTATCTACCGAGCCACCGTCTGGCACGGGCAGATATCGGAGCGGCCTTGAACACGTCGGCGGGGCGTGGTGAACGTGTCGTCGCATCATTCGACGAGGACAGCACGACGCTCGGAGTCGCTGCGGCGCGCGCCGCCCTCGAACGACACGGTGAAGAGTCGGCGGCGCCCACCGCCCTGTACTTTGCCACGACCACGCCTGCATACGCAGACAAGGCGAATGCGACGGCAATCCACGCGGCTCTGGGATTGCCCGACAATGTTTTCGCGGCCGATACCGGGGGATCGGCGCGCAGCGGAGTTGCCGCGTTGCGCACCGGTGCTGCCACCGGTGGTGTGGCTGTCCTCGCGGACGTGATCGTCGGTCGTCCCGGTTCGGCCGACGAATCCGGTGGGGGCGACGGTGCTGCGGCCTTCGCCTTCGGTCCCGCAGCCGATGCGATTGCCGAGATCGTCGCGTTCGCGTCGGCGACCGAAGAAATTCTCGACCGATGGCGAACACCGGGTGCTGCCTCGGGGGTGCAGTGGGAGGAGCGGTTCGGCCTGGACAGGTACGCACCTCTTGTCGAGCGGGTGACGAGGGAAGTGCTCGCCTCGGCCGATAACGGTCGGGCCGATCATGTCATTGTGGTGTCCGGAAACTCGGCCGTCGCGAAGCGCGCCTCGTCTCTCGTCCCGAATGCGGGCTCCGTGTCGGGTTCTCCGATCGGATACGCGGGGGCCGCCTCGGTCGGTGTTGCTCTTGCGGACGCCCTGGACAAGGCCCGACCGGGAGAGAGCATCCTCGTCATCTCCGTCGCGAATGGGGCGGATGCGATTCTCCTTCGTGCGACCGACCGGATCGACGATAGGCGCCAACGGGTGTCGGTCGCCGAACAGCTTGCGTCGGGCCGTGCGGTCGCCTATCCGGCATATCTGACGTGGAGGGGACTGCTCGACCGGGAACCCCCGCGACGCCCGGAACCCGACCGGGTATCCGGTCCGGCGGCTGCCCGCAACGCGGCATGGAAGTTCGCTCTTTCCGGAAGTCGTTGCAACAAATGTGGGTTCGTTCACCTTCCACCCGCTCGGGTGTGTAAGGACTGCGGAATCGTCGATCGGATGACCATCGAATCGCTTGCGGGCGTTCCCGGGTCTGTCGCGACGTACACCGTGGATCGACTGGCCTATTCGCCGGCTCCACCGGTGGTCGATGCGGTGGTGGATTTCGACGACGGAGGCCGCTACACATTCGAGGTTGCCGACGCGGGCCCGTCCGATCTCGCGGTCGGAGCCCGGGTGGAAACCGTGTTCCGTCGCCTGAACACGGCGGATGGCGTGCACAACTATTTCTGGAAGGTTCGAGTGCATTGAGCAGCAATGGTATTCGAGACAGAGTCGCTGTCGTCGCGATGGGCTGCACGCCCTTCGGTGAGCACTGGGATCATAGCGCCGATGATCTCGTCGTGGACGCGACCGAAGGCCTCTACGCGAGCAACCCGCGCGTGTCCCGCGAGGACGTCGATGCGTATTGGCTGGCGACCCTCGGCTCCGGTCAGAGTGGATTGACTCTGAGCAAGCCACTCGCGCTGGACTACAAGCCGGTCACCCGCGTCGAGAACTATTGCGCCAGCGGGTCCGAGGCATTTCGCAACGCCTGCTACGCGGTTGCTTCCGGAGCATACGACCGGGTCATGGCGGTGGGTGTCGAGAAGCTGAAGGACTCGGGCTTCTCCGGGTTGCTCCGTGGTGATCCACCCGCGGACGGCACCGCCGCGGAACTCTCGCTCACGGCTCCCGCCGCCTTCTCGCTGCTGGACCCGGCGTACTGCGCTCGTTACGACGTCGATCCCGCCGAGTTCCGTAAGGCAATGACGCACATCGCGTGGAAGAACCATTACAACGGTGCACGGAACCCGAAGGCGCAGTTCAGGTCGGAGGTATCGAAGGACAAGATCGAGTCCGCGCCGCTCGTGGCGGGAAGGCTAGGGGTCTTCGATTGTTCGGGTGTGTCCGATGGCGCGGCTTGTGCGCTGATCGTTCGTGCTGAGGACGCTCACCTGTACACGGACACACCCATGTACGTGAAGGGGCTGTCTCTCGCTGCCGGGCCCGCGCGCGGCGCGACCGACCCGGACTACGACTACACGACCTTCCCCGAGGTGGTGCGCAGCGCTCAGGATGCATACGCCCAGGCGGGGATCACCGATCCCAGGACGCAGATCTCGCTGGCCGAAGTGCACGACTGCTTCACTCCGACCGAACTGATCCTCATGGAGGATCTCGGTTTCTCCGAGCGCGGGGAGGGTTGGAAGGACGTGCTGAACGGTGACTTCGAGCTCGGCGGGCGGATTCCGGTGAACCCTGATGGGGGGCTGAAGTCGTTCGGACACCCGGTTGGGGCCAGCGGGCTCCGGATGCTGTACGAGGCATGGCTGCAGTTCCGCGGGGAAGCCGGTGAGCGGCAGCTCGAGAACCCGGAGATTGCGGTGACCCACAACCTCGGTGGGCGTCCGGGAAGCTGCGTGTCGTTCGTCTCCGTTGTGGGCTCTGAGCTGGGCTGACAGCGAAATCCGCTTGACCGTCCTTGACGCGTTCACATCCTTTAATTTATGTTAGATTCAAACAATGACGAAGGGACATGACCGATGGCCGGACTGGTCGTAGATTCGGACGAGCATCGCCTCATTCGTGAGAGCACGGCGAAGATCGCTCAGAAGTTCGGCAGCGAGTACTACCTCGAGCGCGCGCGAGCCGGCTCGAACGTCGACGAACTCTGGCACGAGCTGGGCGACGCCGGACTACTGGGTGTGCACCTGCCCGAGGAATACGGCGGTGGTGGAGCCGGACTGTCGGAAACGATCGTCGTGGTCGAAGAGCTGGCGGCGCACGGTATGCCCATGCTCATCTCGGTCATCTCGCCCGTGATCTGCGGATCCATTCTCGCGAAGCACGCGTCGGGCGAGATGAAGAACGAATGGCTTCCCGGCCTGGCTTCGGGACGCCGCCGTATGGCTTTCGCGCTGACCGAACCGGATGCGGGTTCCAACAGCCACAACGTGTCGACCACTACGCGCCGCGACGGCGACGGCTGGACGATCTCCGGCTCGAAGTACTTCATCTCGGCGATCGATGAAGCGGAAGCGTTGCTCGTCATCACCCGTGACGCCGACGCGCCCGAGGGCAAGCACGCGCCGCTCTCGATGTTCGTTGTCCCCGTGGACGCCCCCGGAGTGGTGTACCAGCCTCTCGAAACAGCCCTGGTCTCCGCAGACAAGCAGTACACGCTCTTCTTCGACAATGTGCGAGTCGGTCCCGAAGCGCTGGTCGGAGAGGCCGGAAAGGGCCTTCGACAGGTCTTCGCGGGACTCAACCCGGAGCGAATCGTTGCCGCTGCGATCAGCACCGGCATCGGACGTTACGCCATCTCGAAGGCTGTGCAGTACGCCAAGGAGCGTCAGGTGTGGTCGACACCCATCGGCGCGCACCAGGGGATCTCACACCCGCTCGCGAAGGCGCACATCTCCGTCGAAATGGCGCGCATGGCGATGGTGCGAAGCGCCGAGCTGTTCGATGCCGGTGAGGACGCAGCCGAGGCCGCGAACATCGCCAAGTACGCCGCCGCGGAAGCTTCGCTCGAAGCCCTCGACCAGTCCATTCAGACCCACGGAGGCAACGGTCTGTCCAAGGAATACGGACTCGCGGAGATGTGGTTCAACGCCCGCCTGCTCCGCACCGCTCCGGTCAGCCGCGAAATGGTGCTCAACTTCGTGGCCCAGACCAGCCTCGGATTGCCCCGCTCGTACTAGGGAGAAACGTCATGTCAGACAACGCACTTGAATTCGATGCGCTCGTCGTCGGCGCAGGAGCAGGTGGCCTGCTTACTGCCGCCCGCTTGCAGCACGCCGGCTACCGGACGCTCGTCGTCGAACGCCTCGACAAGGTGGGTGGCCGTGCCTCGACCGATGACATCGACGGATTCAGGGTGAACAACGGCGCGATCGTCATCGAGACCGGCGGTATCACCGAGGAGACGTTCGCCGAGGTCGACGCGAAGTTCGACGTCCGCTCGCCGCAGCCGCCGATCCTGTACCGCCTGGGAGGTAAGGACGTCGACGTCTCGAGCGGCGGGTGGGGGTTCCTGCTCGGCAAACTCAGCCGCCAGGCCGCCAAGATCGTCAAGGGCATCGGCGCAGCCCGCAACGACTCCGGTCTGCCGGAGGACGAAATGTCTACTGCGGAGTGGGTCGCCAAGTACACCAAGAACGAATCCGTCCACGGCATCTTCCGCAACATGTGCGGATCTGTGTTCGCTGTCGGCTCCGAAGATCTGCCCGCGCGTGTGTTTCTCACTTACTTCACCCGCAAAAGCGCGTTCAAAACGTTCGGTTTCTGCCCGGAAGGGACCATCGGGATCTGGAAGTCTCTCGCCGAGGCTTTCGAACGCGACGGAGGTCAACTCTGGCTCAACAGTGAGGTCACCGAGCTGTCTGTCACCGACGGTGTGGTGACCGGTGCCGCGGTCCTGCGCGACGGGAAGAACGTGGAGGTGACCTGCCGCTTCGCAGCCAGTGATATCGGACCGGCCGCGACCGTCGGGATTGTCGGGGAAACGAATCTGCCCGCCGATTATCTCGACCAGGTCCGCCGCGGCGACCGCCCGACGTCGATGATCACGGTCAACTTCGCGAGCCGGTGCAAGCTCATCGAGGCACCGGGCATGCTCAGCTTCGCCAACACCAAGCGTTTGTGTTATGTCGCGAACTTCAGCGAACTGTGCCCCGAGATGTCACCGGAGGGTTGGTATCTGTACGTGGGCACCGCCGTGCCGCAACCGTCGGTCGGAGACTTCGACGAGGAGGCCGAAAAGAAGATCCTCCTCGATGAACTGAGGTCGGAGATCGAAGGTTTCGACGAGGCACGCATCCTGTCGATCAACGTCACCCGCGACGGCTGGCCGCCGCAGCGCGCCGTGGCGGGTTTCGACCTGCCGAACACGACACCGATCGCGAACCTGTGGAATGTCGGTGACGGTGTCAAGGAATACGCCAACGGCGGCACGACCGCGTGCGCGGAGACCGCGCAGATCGTCGTCGAAAAGATCAAGGAACAGTTTCCGCTCGGTGTAGTCGCTCCGAGCGTCTGAGCCGACCCGTCGAGACGAGAGAGGAGTCACGACCATGAAGATCACTGTGGATCGCAAGAAGTGCACGGGACTGGGAATTTGTGAGTCCCTTGCCCCTGAAGTCTTCGAAGTCGATGAAGACGGCAACCTGATCGTGCTCACCGAAGAAGTATCCGACGAGGACCTCGAGGGTGTCCGTGAAGCGATTGCGGGGTGCCCCACCGAGGCTCTCCGCCTGGTCGAGGGATAGACCATGTCCGACCAGCGCCACCTGGTAGTGGTGGGAGCCTCGCTCGCCGGCTTGCGGGCAGTCGAAACCGCCCGTGCGGACGGATTCGACGGGCAGATCACCCTCATCGGGTCGGAACCCTACCTGCCATACGACCGGCCGCCTCTGTCCAAGGCCTACCTCGACCGGCTTCCCGATGGACAAGCACCGGCTTCGACGGAGTTCCGTTCCGAGGACATCCTTCGGGATGAGCTGAATGTCACTCTCCTGTTGGGCGTTCCGGCCTCGGGTCTGAATACCGCCGCACGGGTCGTCACGACTGCCGATGGCCGCGAGGTGTCCTACGACGCGCTGGTGATCGCTACGGGTGCCGATGCCCGCACGTTGCCCGGCACAGAGGGACTCGACGGGGTGCATACCCTACGAACAGTGGACGACGCGGTCGCTGTCCGCGCGGCTCTCGACTCCGGCGCGCGAACCGTCGTCATCGGTGCCGGATTCATCGGTTCCGAGGTTGCGTCCGGTGCACGCAAACGAGGCCTGTCGCCCGTCGTCGTCGAGGCTCTTCCGACTCCGCTCGTCCGTGCAGTAGGGCAGCAGATGGGTGCGGCACTGGCGTCGTTGCACACCCGCAACGGCACCGATCTGCGTTGTGGCGTCGCGGTTGCCTCCATCGAGGGTGACGGCAAAGTCGAGCGGGTGGTCTTGACCGACGGCACGGTGATTCCGGCGGATCTCGTGGTGGTGGGCGCGGGTGCGAATCCCGGTGTCGGCTGGCTCGAAGGATCAGGCCTGGAACTCGACAACGGTGTCGTATGCGACGAGAACCTGTGGACCGGAGTGACCGGCGTGTATGCCGCGGGTGACGTGGCTCGCTGGCGCAACGGGGTGTTCGATCGTCTCATGCGCCTCGAGCACTGGACCAGTGCTGCGGAGCAGGCTGCCATCGCGACACGAAATGCACTGAATCCTGGAGAGTTCAAGTCGTATTCGACTGTTCCCTACTTCTGGTCGGATTGGTACGACGTCCGTATCCAGTTCGTCGGGTCTCCGAATGCCGACGAAATAGTGGTGGTCGAGGATCTCGACGCCGATGATCGGATCGTAGCGCTCTACCGTGAAGATGATCGACTGGTCGGCGTACTGACCGTCGACGGACAGACGGAGATCATGAAGTACCGCGGAAAGATCCTCAAACACGAAACGTTCGTCGACGCAGTAGCGTTCGCGGAGAAGCGCAAGGCGGCACGGGCCGCGAAGCGCGAGGTCGCCAAGGCGTCGGTCTGATCCGTCCCCGGGTTGCCGGGCAGGCCATGCACTGTGATTGCACATCTGCATGGCCTGCCGAACCGAACCGCAATTCCCCACGCCTGCTTCGGGCGTGGGATTTCCGTTATCTGGGAGGAAACCATGCAGACAGCGCCGGACTTCACTCGAGTTTTCGCACGAGACAGGGCATCGGCGACGATGGGTGTCCGGACCCGACCGGGCACCGACGGTGAGGAATTTCTTCAGGATGTTGTGCCACGTCTGAAAGAGGACCCGACCGGCACGTCGGTGTGTACGTACGGGGCAATGATCGATGCATGTGTCGGGTCTGCCGCGATCAGGGATCCTTCGAACGATCAATTCTATGTAGGGAGCCGGCTCAGCCTGAATTGGACGGGTCGGGTGCCCGCAGGCGGCGTGGTCACCGCCTCCAGTCGGCTTCTCGGCAGGGACACGACCGCCGGCACAGTCCTGGCCGCCGCTACGATCCGTCATGACGAGCTGGTCCTTGGACACGTGACCTGCCGGGGTGTTGCAGTGGGTACGACCGATTCCGCGCTCGCGGAGCCGACGAATTCGCTTCCGGATGGCCCGGAGGTCATCGAGCCAGGACTCCACAGTCTAGGACTGGACTTTCTCACGCAGGTCGGCCGAGATGAGCCGATTCGGGGCGTGTGGGCGCCCGAACCGTGGATGGAGAACGGGCGCGGCACTGTGCAGGGCGGCGTCGTCCTCGCGGTTGTCGGTGAGATCGCCGAGTCGGTCGGTGATCGTTTCGTGCGGCCTGGACAGCGCGCAAGTCTGATGGACGTCGATGTGAGCATCCTCGGTGCTCCCACTACCGACTCGAATTACGACGTGGCCTGTCGCGTGATTCGCGCGGGTCGTCGGATCGGCGTGATGGAGATCGAAATCGTCTACGGCGAAAGACATCTCATATATGCCTCGGCGCAGGTGCTCATATCGTAGCTGTTGACAGCAGAGCGGTCGACCCCTGAACGTACTCACACCGCACATAAAGCGGCGGAGTCCTTCCGAGAACAGGACTCCGCCGCTGTGAGTTACGTCCACATTCGGTGCAGGTGTCGGTACGACCCGGTGGCTCTCGTCTAGCTTGCAGGAGCCGCCAGATAGGTATCGCGCAACTTACCTTTGACCAGTTTGCCGGTAGGTGTACGCGGTAGTTCGTCGACAAAGTCGACCGACCGCGGCGCCTTGTAGTGTGCGATCCGTTCGCGCACGTAGTCGATGAGTTTCTGGGCCAAGACATCGGATTCTTCGATTCCCGGGGCGACTTGCACGACGGCTTTGACCTGTTCGCCCATCTCGGCATCCGGGACACCGATGACCGCAACGTCGAGGACGGATGGGTGCAACGCCAGCACGTTCTCGACCTCCTGCGGATAGATGTTCACGCCGCCCGAAATGATCATGAACGACTTCCGGTCGGTGAGATACAGGAAGCCGTCTTCGTCGAGATAGCCGACATCGCCCACGGCAGTCCAGTAGGGGTTCTCGGGGTGTTGTGCAGCTGCTGTCTTCTCGGGCGCATTGTGGTAGGAGAAGGGGAGGTGGTCGCGCTCGAAGTAGACGGTGCCGATCTCGCCGGTGGGCAGTTCGTTGCCGTCGTCATCGCAGATGTGGACCGTGCCGAGCACGCACCGGCCGACCGACCCCGGATGCTCGAGCCAATCGGTGGAATTGATGAAACTGACGCCGTTGGCTTCGGTTGAGCTGTAGTACTCGTAGACGATCGGTCCGAGCCAGTCGATCATCGCCCGCTTGACATCCGGTGGGCACGGAGCCGCCGCGTGGATGAGAACCCTCAGAGTCGACAGATCATGGCGGGTTCGGGATGCATCGTCGAGCTTCAGGATCCGCACGAGCATCGTCGGAACCATCTGCGACGCCGTGATTTTGTACTGCTCGATATGACGGAGGGACTCTTCCGGGTCGAACTTCTTCGCGATGACCACCGTTCCACCGATCGCGTGGATGATGCCGCCCCAGCGCAGGGGGGCAGCATGATAGATCGGTGCAGACGAGAGGTAAACGTCCTCTTCGGTGATGCCGAAGACGAACTTTGCCAGCGGAAAAAGCGGATCGGGGTTCTCTGCGATCGATCCCTCTGCCATCTGGGACTTCACGCCCTTCGGGAATCCGGTTGTCCCCGAGGAATAGAGCATGATTGCGCCGGCAGGCTCTTCGTCGAGACGCGCACCTGCGGCGGACAGCGCCGCCGCGTACGAATCGAATCCGTCGACTGCACCCCCGAAGGCCAACCGCGTAGACAGCGAGTCGATGCGGGCACCTACCTCGGTGCCCAGCTCTCCGAGTGTGGCGGAGACGATCAGAGCCTTGGCGCCGGAATCCTGGACGATGTAGGTGACTTCTTCGGCGGAGAGATGTCGATTGACTGCTGTGATGAACAGCCCGGAGCGTTGGGTGGCCCAGAAGACCTCGAACGCTTCGACGGCGTTATCGCTGAGCAGGGCTACGACGTCGCCTCGTCGTAGCCCCGCATCGTGAAGAACACGGGCCAGTGCGGCCGAATTGTCGTCGAGCTGTCGATATGTGAGGCTACGGTCGGAATCGGCGAGAACGACCGCGAGACGATCCGGATTATTCTGTGCGTGGATGCCGGGATACATGGCGAACCTTTCGAAGGAGATTCGGGATCAGCGAGATTCGAGAAACCGGAATGTGCGCTGTCGTCAGAAGAGTTTGCGCATGATCTTCAACGTCGTATCCGTGTAGGGCGGATAGGTCAGCTTCAGGTCGGGACGCTGGGGCTTCACCAGCACAGACTTACGGTGGCTGAGCGCCTCGAAACCGTAGCGGCCGTGGTAGGACCCGATACCGCTGGCCCCTACACCACCGAAGGGCAATTGTGGAGCAAGTACATGCATTCCGACGTGGTTGATGACCGAGCTACCTGCACTGACTGCGCGCAAGAACCTGCGTTTGACCGGAGTGGACGAGGAGAACAGATACGCAGCGAGAGGTTTGGGCCGCGAGCGGACGAAGGCGAACGCTTCATCGGCGGAGTCGACCGACAGTACCGGAAGGATCGGTCCGAAGATTTCGTCGGTCATCAAGGCGTCGGACGGGGAGGGATCGACCACGATGGTGGCCTCGATCGTGAGTGCCTGACGATCGGTACCCCCGCCCGCCACGATCCTGCCGTCGGTGGTGGCGAGATAGGACCGGAGTCGATCGAATTGTCGTTGGTTGACCACACGCAAGGCGAGATCCGGTTCTGTGGAGCGGAACTCGCGTACCGCACCGGTGATCTTGGCGACGAGTGCATCACGGACGGAGCGCTCGACAAGTACATAGTCGGGACTGATGCACGTCTGGCCGGAGTTCATGAGTTTGAGCCAGGCGACCCGGCGTGCGACGACATCGAGGTCTGCATCGGCCGTGACGATCACCGGTGACTTGCCGCCGAGCTCGAGCACAACGGGTGACAGCAGCGGCGCAGCGGCGGCCATGATCTTGCGTCCGACCTCCGTGCCACCTGTGAAGAACACATGGTCGAAGCCCTGGGCGATCAGAGACTGAGTCACCGTGGCATCGCCCTGGACCACAGCGATCGCGTCGGAGTCCAGGTAGTGGGGAAGTAGTCGGGCGAGTAGTTCCGACGTAGCGGGTGCCAGCTCGGAAGGTTTGATCACCGCGCAGTTGCCGGCGGCAACCGCAGCGACGAGAGGACCGAGAGTGAGATAGACAGGATAGTTCCACGGACCGATGACGAGGGCGATGCCGAGCGGTTCGTACTGGACCCATCCGAGAGCCGGAAGTTGATTCAGGGAAAGTGTTTTCGGTCGAGGAAGCATCCACGCGCGAAGACGCTTGCGGGCATATACGGCTTCACCTTTGGTGGACGCGATGTCACCGAGCCACGCTTCGGCCGCGGTACGCCCGAGGTCGGTGTGTAGGGCGGCAGCAATCTCGCCCTCGCATTCCTCGAGCAGTCGCTCGAGGCCGCGCAGTTGTCTGATCCGCCATGCAGCGCCGCGGGTACGGCCGCTCGCGTGCACGTCCCGAAGTCGGGCGACAAGGTCACCGAACGTATTCGATGATGAGCCATCCGTCGTATCGATCTCTGTCGTTGTCATCGGGGATCTCCGTCAGATCTCAGGGGTCGGAACCAGGCCGGTCAATACGACCCCACTGATACCACCGTCGACAATCAGTGAGGTTCCGTTGACCCATCCGGCGTTCGGCGAAGCAAGGAACAGGATCGACGATGCGATGTCGTCGGGGGTGGCGTGGCGCCCGAGAAGCGTGGCGATGCCGTCGATGTTGTCTTCACCCATCGAGACGCGGAAATCCTCGAGGATCGGGGTCTGCACCGGCCCCGGAAGAATCGCGTTGATTCGTAACCCCATATCGTTCAACGCGACGCCCATGGTCATCACGTACACAGTGGCCACTTCCTTGGAGAAGTTGTACGCGTTGCCCTTCTGAGGGTTCGCGGCGAACCAGGCGGCACCTTCCTCGAAGGTGTCGGTTGCAAGAAGTTCCTTGATGGTCTCGAGACGGTTCGGCCAGCCGTAGCCCGCACTGGAGGAAACCACCACGACCGAACCTCCGGGTTCGAGCAAGCCGAGGGAGGACTCGATGAGATGTCGCATTCCCAGCACATTGACTGCGATGACCGTGTCCGCCGGGGACGTCCCCGGAACGCCTGCGACGTTGAGCAATGCGTCGAAGGTGCCGTCGAGCTGAGCGACCGCGTTGTCGATACTGTGGGGATCGGCCAGATCGACGGTGATGTGGGTATCGACCTCAGCAGTGGGGGCGTTCCTGTCGAGGCTGACCACGTGTGCGCCGCCCGCCTTCAAACGACGGACGGTGGCGTCGCCGATGCCGGATGCAGCGCCGGTGACAATGACGCGCTTGCCTGTGAAATCGGACATGACTCTCCTTGGCAAAAGCTGGATTCGGGCCGCGTCAGTGCGCGACAGGGCAACCGGTTGCTGCGTGCATTCGTTTGACCGCGCCGGCGAAGTTGCCCACAAGTAGTTCGGGCTCGGTGAGAGAGAGATCCGGGACGCGATGGAAGATCTGGTCGAACATGTGGCGCAGCATCGATTTCGCGAGGAAACTGCCGATACAGAAGTGGGGTCCGCCGCCACCGAATGCAACGTGCCCTTGGGGTTTCCGGCTGATGTCGAACGTCCACGGATCGGCGAATACGGTCTCGTCCCGGTTGCCGGAGGCGTAGAACATCACCACCCAGTCACCCTTGCGAATCTGCCTGCCGCCGAGTTCCGTGTCCTGGGTAGCGGTCCGCCGGAAGGTCATGATGGGGCTGACCCAGCGCAACACTTCCTCGACGGCGTTCGCGATGCGTCCGTCGAAGTCTTCGAGGAGGTATGCCAGCTGGTCGGGATTCTCCAGAAACGCCTTGGTACCCAAGCTGATCGATGTACGAGTCGTGTCGTTTCCGGCGAAGGACAGCAGTACGAACATGGTGGCAAGTTCCTCGTCGGTCAGGCTCTTGCCGTCTATCTCGGCGTCGATCATGTTCGACCACACGTCATCGCGTGGGCAGGATCGTGTCAACTCTGCGAACTCGTACCCGATGGTCAGGTTCCCGATCGTTCCATCTGCAAGAACCTGAGCGGGTTCTCTGCCGGCTGCGACATCGGGGTCGTTCCATCCGGCCATCTCGTCCGCGTTGTGCGCGGCCTGGTCTCTGTATTGCTCAGGGAGTCCGGCGATTTCGTAAAATGTATTCATCGGCATCTGCTTCGATACGTTCTGAACGAAGTCGCCTTCGCCCAGATCGAGCAGACGATCGACGATGCCGACCGCGCGTTCGCGGATACTCTCATCTAGCTTCTTGATCTGTTTCGGAGTGAACGCAGTGCTGACGAGTTTGCGCATGGTCATGTGTTTTTCGCCATCCATGGCGAGAAATCCGGATGCAGCTTCGAGGATGTCCTGCGGAATCTCCTCCATCTGTATTCCCTCACCAGAGCAGAACAGTTCCGGGTGTGTGCTCACATGTTTGATCAGCTCGTGAGATGTCACTGCCCAGTACCCGTCGTTCTCGGGTGCCATCATGCCGCCCTCGGCCGGCGGTTGCCAGCTCACCGGCCTGTTCCGACGCAGCTCCGCCAGTCGAACGTCTCGTTCCTGTGGGCCCATTGCCCAGAACTGCAAGCTCGATACGTCAACCGAGTCGTACTCGCGATCGGCCGATTGTGTGCTCATCGGTAGCGCTCCTGAGGTTCGGTCATGGGTTAGACGAGAAGATCGTTGCGGCCGTGGGACTTCAGGGCGTCGATGTATGCAGGAAAAAGCTGCTTGCTGAGCGGTGCGAGTTTGAGGAGGCTGGCGACGTTGCCGTCGACCTTGATCTTGCCCTTCGCCATGGCGAGGGGGAGGTTGACCTTGCCCTGCCAGTAGGCATTCCCGGTCTCGGCGGTCATCGTCATCGTCGCGTTCGGGGCAGCGTCTGTGCCGGCAGGTAGCACCGCTCCGGAACCGAGATCGACGATCAGGTCGGTGTCGGGGTCGGTGAACGTCGAGCGAAGGACGACGCCTGTCGCCGCGAGCTTCGCCCGTAGTGCGTCATCGGCAAATGCGGACTCGAAGATGCCGCCGATGTAGAGACGGACCTCATCAGAGGAGGTGAAAGCCATTTTCTGGTTCCTTCGTGTTGTGGAGTGAGCCATCACGGGGCGATGTGAACTGGATCATCTTTTGAACAGAATCTAGATTATGTTCGACGCGCGGTCAATGGGCTCGTAAGGATGAGACAATCGGAATCCGAGAATGGAGGTGGTGGATGAGAGGGGCTACTTCGAAAGTCGCACTCTACGACGCGGCGATCGACATGCTTGCCGCGAACGGTGCCGGCCGCCTGAAGGTGACGACGCTGTGCCGTCATGCAGGCGTGACGACGGGCGCGTTCTACCACTACTTCGATGGTTGGGAGAGCTTCAAGCTGGAGTTTCTCGACTATTGGTCCGCACACCTGACGGAACACTTTGCCCAGCTTGCGCAGGAAGAGCCGGATCCAGAGGCTCGATTGGGTCTCCTTGTCGATTTTGCTTGTGCCCTACCGCATCGCGCGGAGGCTGCCATCCGCTCGTGGTCGGTGAGCGATGACGATGTCGCTCGATCGCTGACGGTTGTCGACGACATGCGCCTGGCCATCGCGACCGACGTCCTCGTCGGAGTATTCGAGGATCGGGAGAGGGCGGAGCGCGTCGCGGCCTTCGCGCTCTGCTTCCTGACCGGATACCAACACCTGGCGCCCCGCCGGGATATCGATTTCCTTCGCGAGAGTTTGCTCGACATTGTCGCGAATGTCGGCGCTTCGTCTGATCGCTAGGCTCTTCGTCCGCTCGGTCAGGTTTGGGATGGGGCATACGACCCAGGGCGAAAGGGTCCATAGCCACTTGACTTCTACTGTGTTCTTGTGGGATTCGGCATCGCATGGCAGGATGCTCGTGGCGACCGTCACAGTGTCGTGACTTCTTCTGCAAGCCAATATCTTCGCCCACCGTATCTGGGCTGCGTCCTCACTCCCTGACCATCAGGAGCCTCGTAAATCGTGTCTGCAACTACACCGAGGCCGTCTAACTCACGGCTTGCGACCGCTTCGCAACGCGGTCGTCACATCGCGAATGCGACTGCCCGGACAGTTGGATCGTTCTACGCGACAGCGCTCGAGACGCTTCGCGTCGGCCTCACGACGCGCTTCCGATTCCGCGAATTCGTCACCCAGGCATGGTTCGTTGCCGGCGTGTCGATCGTGCCGACTCTGCTCATGTCCATTCCGTTCTGTGTCATCGTTGTTTTTCAGATCAACCTCCTGCTCACCGAGATCGGTGCGATCGACTACAGCGGTGCGGGCGCAGGGCTGGCCGTGGTACGCGAGATCGGTCCGGTGGTCACAGTTCTCGTTGTGGCAGGCGCCGGTGCCACGGCAATCTGCGCCGATCTGGGATCACGAAAGATCCGCGAGGAGATCGACGCAATGCAGGTTCTGGGCATCGACCCGATTCAACGGCTTGTCGTTCCTCGCGTCGTGGCCTCGACCATCGTCGCACTGTTCCTCAACGGATTGGTGACGACGGTCGGACTTGTCGGCGGCTATGTCTTCGCGGTGTATCTGCAGGGGGCAACGCCCGGACAGTTCATCACGAGCATTCCTGTGCTGACGAATGTCACCGATCTGATCGTCAGTGAGATCAAGGCGGCAGTGTTCGGCATGTTGGCCGGTCTTGTTGCCTGCCATCTCGGGCTCGGCGCCAAAGGTGGCCCGAAAGGCGTTGGCGACGCGGTCAACCAGACCGTGGTCTTCAGTTTCGTGTTGTTGTTCCTGGCCAATTCGATTATCACCACCATTGCGCTGCAAATGCGCTGATCGGTGGCGAAGTAGGGATCGTACGATGAGTACTGCCGCACACCCGAGGTCGAGAGTGGGTGAATCCAGGGTTGGCGAATTACTCCGCCGGGCCGTCGAACGTCCGGTAGGTATCCTCGCAGAATGGGGGCGTCAGCTGACATTCTACGGCCGCGCGGTCGCCCACGTCCGTTATGCCGTTGTGCACTACAGGAAAGAGACCCTCCGTCTCATCGCCGAAGTGTCACTCGGTACGGGCGCGCTGGCTGTGATCGGCGGAAGCGTCATGGTCATCGGGTTCTTGACAGCCGCAGCCGGTTACGAGGTCGGCCAGCAGGGAACGAAGACGCTCGGAAGCGTCGGTATCTCCGCAATGGCGGGCTTCGTGTCGGCGTTCATCAATACCCGTGAAGCTATCCCTGTAGTGGCCGGAGTGGCCCTGACCGCGACTGTCGGAGCCGGGTTCACCGCTCAGCTCGGCGCAATGCGTGTGTCGGAAGAGATCGACGCCATCGAATCGATGTCCGTGCCCTCGGTTCCGTATCTCGTTACCACTCGAATCATTGCGGGATGTGTTGCGGTCGTTCCGTTGTATGCCATTGCCCTGATCATGGGGTACGCCTCCACCCGGATCGTCACGGTGTGGCTGGCGGGGGAGTCCTCGGGCACCTACGCCCACTACTTCAACGTCTTCTTGGTACCCACCGACGTACTGTGGTCGTTGCTCAAAGTGGTGGTGATGGCGGTGGTCGTGATGTGCGTGCATTGCTATCACGGGTTCAATGCGTCGGGTGGTCCGGCCGGTGTCGGAATGGCCGTGGGCCGCTCGGTACGCACGTCGCTGATCGCCATCATGGTGGTCGATCTTCTCATCGGTATCGCGGTGTACGGCAATCCTGCTTCCTCTGTGCGGATCTCGGGGTGACGGTATGAGCAGTTTCGAACCATCGACGAAGGCACTCGCGCTACGCGGCCTCGGATTGGTCGCGGGTCTTGCTGCTGCCGGAACCCTCTCGGTTGCCACCTACGCGCAGGTATTCACCCAGTCGGAAGGGATCACCCTGCTCACCGACCGTTCTGGCCTGCTCATGGAAAAGGGTTCGGATGTCAAGGTGGCGGGTGTTGTCGTGGGAACGGTCGACGACGTGCGGAGGGTCGACGACCACGTCGAATTGGCACTGGCGATGAATCCGGACGAGTTGTCGGGGATCCCGGCCAATGCGACCGCGGTTATCGAACCGAGCACGCTGTTCGGGCGCAAATTTGTCACCCTCGTTCCATCTGCAGAGTCCGTTGGATCCGTGCGACCCGGTGACGTTCTCGACGTGTCGACGTCGACGGTGGAAATGAACGACCTGTTCTCGGCTCTGGAAGGACTGTTGGAATCGGTCGACCCCACGCAGGTCAACACCACATTGACCCAGTTGGCGTCCGCGTCCGAGGGGCGTGGCGACACGTTCGGTGTGCTTGTGGACACCGCCGCAGAGTACTTGTCGGCGTTCGAGGACTCGATCCCGGCCCTGACGCGAGACATCGGAAAGGTCGCCGACAATGCAGACCTGTGGGGTGACGCTTCCCAGGATTACCTGGACGCGCTCGACCACGTAACGACGACCGGAACGACGCTTATCGAGGAGAAGGCGCAATTCGCCGCCTTCCTGGCAAGTTTGACCCACTTGGGTGGACGCGGCGCTGCATTCCTGGATGTCGCGGGAGAGCCGATCGTCGGAGCCGTGACTTCCCTCGAGCCGACGTTGGCTCTGCTCCAGGAAAAGTCGCCTTCGTTCGGGTGCTTCCTGTACGGGATGGACACCACGCGAAAATATCTCGAGCCGACCCTGGGCGGATCCCGTCCCGGGTTCAATGTGCTCTCGACGATTCTCTATGGAGATCCGGCGTACAAGAACGGAGAGAACCTCCCCCTCAATACTGCGGACGGCCCGGCAAAGTGCTACGCGGACACCTATAACGGTGGGCAACAGCCACCTCAGACCAACTTTGCCGATGGATCAGGCGCCTACCACTCGGAACTCGGGCTCGACGAACTCGCGACCTCGCCGCTGTGGCAGTTGCTGTACGGACCCGACCATCTGTTCTCGGGAGAGAGATGAACGCACGCTACCCAGGGTTGAAACTGATCGCCTTCATCCTCGTAACCACCCTCACAACAGCAATATTGGCAACAGTGGTGGGCAACATGCGGTTCGGCCCTCAGAACACCTACTCGGCAGTTTTCACTTCGGCGTCAGGGCTTGCTGCAGGAGAGGACGTCAAAATTGCAGGTGTGCCGGTCGGCAAGATTACCGACGTGCGCTTGAACTCACCCACCGACAGTATCGTGGAGTTCACCGTCGACTCGGAGCAAACGCTCTACGCCGGTGCCCGGGTAGCGATCCGTTACAAGAACCTCATCGGAGACCGCTACCTCGAGCTGGTGTCCGGCGACCCGTCCGCGCCGCTCGCCCACGGCTCGACGATCGGGCCTGAGAATACAAGCCCGGCAGTAGATCTCGACTCTCTAGTCAACGGTTTCCGTCCTCTTCTGCGTGGCCTGGATCCCGAGCAAGCGAATCGGGTCACTGCGTCCCTGGTCGGCGTTCTGAACGGGCAGGAAGAGCTGATCGGTGACCTGTTCGCCGAGATCGGTTCTCTGGGTTCCGCGGTTGCCGACCGCGACGCGGTAATAGGAACGTTCGTGACGAACCTCGACCAGGTGCTCACCGTACTGGCTGATCGAGATACTCAGTTCTCGGAAGTCATCGATCACATGAGTGCTATCACCGGCCACGTGAACGCCGACCGTGAGCTGGTGATCTCTGCGATGACCCAGGTCGATGCCGCTGCGTCGTCCACTGCCGATCTGCTTGCACGGGCTCGGCCGGATCTGAAGGCCGATATGGATACTCTGGCGGTGCTTGCCGGCAATCTGATCACGGATCAGGGCACGATCGACGATGCACTGACCGAACTGCCGAAGTTCTATCGAAGCGTCGGTCGGATGTCCTACGGCAACTTCGTCAACTTCTACCTGTGCGGACTTGCAATCCGTTATCCGGACGGAAGCGGTCATTCCGATACTCCTATGCTCGTCTCCCCCGTCGAGAGGTGCAACTGACGTGAAGTCCTTCCTCGAACGCGATCCCGGCCCGATCGGGGTGATCGGCACAGCGGTCCTCATCGCCGCATTGGTGGCTGCGTTCAACACCGACAAGATCCCTTTCGTCGGCGGTTCCACATACCATGCCTACTTCAGTGACGCGAGTGCCCTGCGCGCCGGTGACGAGGTGCAGGTCGCCGGTGTTCCGGTCGGGAAGGTGACCGACATCGAACTCGCAGACGATGCAGTGGAGGTCACTTTCACAGCCGACCTCGGCAACGTCGAGCTCGGAGCCGGGACAAGCGCAGCCGTGAAGGTGCACACCGTGCTGGGCCGGCGCTATCTGGACCTCGCTTCCCACGGTGGCGGACGACTCGAAGCGGGATCCACTATCCCGGTCGAGCGCACGGCGTCCGGCTACGACCTGTCCAATGCGCTCGGCGACACTGCGGCAACTGTGGAGGCCACGAATCTGGACTCGATGACGGAGACATTCGATACCGCCGCTGGGGTGATGGACGAGATCTCCCCGGAGCTGGAAAGGACTCTCGAAGGTCTGACCGGACTCGCGCGCACCGTCGGATCGCGAGATGAAGAAGTCCGCAGTCTGCTCACTCACGTTCGCTCACTCGGTGACGTGCTCAACGTACGTAGCGACCAGATCCGAACCATGATCACCGACGGCAACACACTGCTCGCCGCGCTCGATCAGCGGTCCGCGACTATCCGCAGTCTACTGGTCACCGTCCGGGCAATGTCAGAGCAACTGCGTGCGGTGGCTGGTGAACACGTCGATACCCTCGGACCGCTACTCGACAAGCTCGGGAATGTCTCCGAAATTCTCGATCGCAACCGCGAGAACATCGACCAGATTCTGACGTCGGCGCCGGATTACGCAAGGCAACTTCCTGAAGCCGTCAGCTCCGGCCCGTACTTCGGCGTCATCCTCCAGAATGTCGTCCCGGCCGATCTGGACGCCACCGGTCACAGCTACGGAGGAGACAACTGATGGCTCTTCACTCGAGATCGCGTATCTACCCGGTATTCATCGCCGGCTCGGTGATCGCTGCGGTTATGGCGATCGTCGCTACATTCTTTATTAGTTCCGTCGTAAATAATTCCGCCACCGTGTATTTCGCTGATGCTGCCGGACTTTACGAGGGTGACCCGGTGACTGTGCGAGGGGTGCCGGTTGGAACGGTGGACAGTATCGTGCCGGACGGTGAGCGCGTCCGAGTCGAGGTGACCTACGATGCGGATGTCGCGTTGCCCGCCGATGTGGGAGCCGCGATCGTGTCACCGACGCTGGTTACAGGTCGCTTCGTCCAGTTCACCCCGCCCTATCAGGGAGGGGATGTCCTCGCTGATGGCGCGGTGATCGATGTCGACCGTACAGTCAATCCGGTCGAGTTCGACGAGATCAAGGAGCAGATGGCTGCTCTTGCTCAGGCTTTGGGTCCAGATGGTGCAAACACTGCGGGATCGGTGTCGAGACTCGCGGATGCCGGAGCGGCAGCGCTCACCGGTCGCGGAGCGGATCTCAACGAGACATTGCGATCGCTTGCCGATGCCGGGGCCACCCTCGACCGAGGTTCGGACGATTTGTTCACCGCTGTAGACGGGTTCTCGCGGGTCGTGTCGGCGCTCGCCGCTTCCGACCGCGACGTCGCTGGATTCGCCACGGGTCTCGCCGGTGTATCCGGCACGCTTGCAGACAGTCGAAACGATCTCGCTGCGGTACTCGAAGTTCTCGCGCCGACGATGACCGAGATTCAGAAGTTCGTGGACGACAACGAACAGGCGTTCGCGACCGAGACGCGCAATTTGACGGACACCACGGGGCAGTTGGTCGGTCACATCGACGATCTTGCTCAGCTGCTGCATACCGCCCCAACGGCTTTGTCGAACATCTACAACATCTATGACCGAGATGCCAATTCCGTCACCGGCGCGCTGATGATCGCTGATCCGGTCGAACCGCTCGGATTCTTGTGTGGTCTGGCTCTGACCGTCGGAGCTGCGCCGGCGGAGTGCAATGCCATCTCGGGTGCACTGACGGGATTCGGGTCTCCGGCCCGTTCCCTCGCCGAGGTCGCCACGGCTGGAGCTGTCCGATGAGCCGCCGGATTGTGATGACGATATTGCTCATTGCCTCCGTGCTGGCTACAGCAGGGTGTCGATTCGACGGAGTGAATTCGCTTCAACTGCCTGGCAATGTTTCGGGAGCGGAGAACTATCGGATCACGGTCGAAATGGAGGATGTCCAAAACCTCGTAGGAAATTCGGTGGTCAAGTCCGGCGATGTCACGGTCGGGGCCGTGCGGTCGGTACGTGTCGAGAACGGTATAGCGCAACTGATTGTCGATCTCGACTCGGCAGTGCGATTGCCGGCTGGAACGACTGCGCGTCTGGCGCAGAAATCTCTTCTGGGTGCGCAGTACTTGCAACTGGATCCACCGGCTGCGGGTGCAGATGTCGGAACGCTGCGCGACGGGGATGTGATCGGTATCGAGCGCACATCTCGATACCCGGAGACAGAGCAGGTTTTGGCGAGTGTGTCCTTGTTGCTCAACGGTGGTGCACTCGATCAGATTCGTACCGTCACCGAGGAATGGGGGCTGGCATTGAACGGCCGGGAGGATACCGCGGTTGCAACTGCGGAAAGGTTGCACACGTTGATCTCTGCCCTCGACGATCAGCGCGCCGAAGTTCAGCGTGCGATCGACAGCGTCGATCGCCTGGCCGATGTCCTCGCGCGAAACACCGATACCGTGGCCGACGGGGTAGACGTTCTGGCACCTGCCCTCGGAGTCGTACGGGGGCAGCAGGAGTCGCTGACCGGAATGCTCGATGCGATGAATCGGTTTGCCGGTCAGGGCCGTGAGGTACTGGATGTAAGTGCGGATTCGATCGCGGCTGACCTCGAATCGCTACGCCCCGTGCTCGATCAGCTTGCAGGGGCGGGATCGCATCTCGCCGGATCGTTGTATCTGCTTGCTTCCATGCCGTTCCCTGTCTCGACCTTCGGCAACATGGTCCGTGGTGACTACCTGAACATCTACATGACGTTGGACCTGAGCGCCGAGACGCTCGCCAATGATGTTCTCGACAGCTTTCCAGGCTTGGCGTGGACCGCACCCGCTCCGGCGTCCGCGCCGGTCGATCCCCTCACCGCGCCCCTGACGAATCTTTTCAACACTCTGGTGCCCGGGAGCGACTTCACCGCTTTCGGTGACTCCACCACCGCAACCTCGGAAGGTCAACCGTGACTCTGACACGTTTCGTTCGAGGCCAACTGGTCGTGTTCGCGTTCCTGACCGTGATCGCGCTGGCGTACGCAGCCACCAGTTACGTCGGAGTGCAACGTCTGACCGGCTGGCGGACCTACTCGGTGACCGCGCAGTTCGTAGATGCGTCCGGTCTGTACGTCGGATCGGTTGTGACTTATCGCGGCGTCGACATCGGTACCGTCTCTCGGATCCGGACTTCGCACGTCGGGGCGGAAGCTGTGTTACAGATCCGTTCTGGTTCGGATGTTCCGGCGGATACGGGTGCTGTGGTGCGAAGTATGTCGGCAATCGGAGAACAGTTTGTCGATCTACAACCGCGAACCGCCGAGGCCCCCTACCTATCGGACGGAGATGTCATCGACGTGGACCGCACGGTGGTCCCCACCTCTGCGGGCACACTGCTCACAGCGGCGGATGAACTGTTCGACTCTCTTCCACTGGAGTCGGTACGGACCCTACTGTCCGAGACTTCGACAGCACTGTCCGGCAGGGGCGACGATGTCGGCCGGTTTGTGGATACGTCGCAGCGCCTCGCGGATCGGGCCTATGACTCACTGGACCAGACTGTTTCGCTCGTCCGAGATGGAGAAACCCTCCTCGATGTGGGCCTCGAGGTCCGAGGCCCCATTGCAACGGCGGGACGTTCTCTGTCCGAGGTCACCGAACAGTTGCGCGACAGCGATGCCGCCATTCGCAGTGCGCTGAATGCAGCCCCCGCTTTCTCCGGCACGGTTGCAACAGCGCTCGACAATCTCGCGACTCCGGTCGGAAATGTGGGAGCCGACCTGCAATCGTTGGGAACATTGACCGGGGTGTACAGCGACAATCTCAGGCACCTTCTCACCGTCTATCCCGAGATTGCCGCGACGTTCACCCACGCGCATAAGGACTTCGAGATCAACAACGATCCGAACCAGCCGCACTCGCCGTTGGACCTCAAACTCGGAAACACTCAGATGTATCCGTGTACAACAGGTTACGAATCGATGCAACGCCGGGATCCATTCGATCTCTCTGCCGCCGAAACTCCACCCGGTATGTGGTGCAAGCTTCCGCAGGACCACCCGGCATCGGTGCGCGGCGCGCGCAACATCCCCTGTGCGGCCGACCCGATCGTACGCACAGGTGATATCGCGGAGTGCCCCGGTGGACCGCCTTCCAAGTGGCCGTCCCTTCTGTCTCGCCCCGGAAACTGAGGAGGACTGCGCGAATGACGAATATTGATTCTCTGCCGCAAACAGCGGACGAAATGCTCGATGACCGGAGCGCCGCATACTCGGATACCGAAGCCGGCGATGGTTCCCGCGTGACACGCCGATCGGGTTCGGGCACTCGGTTGGGCCGTGGATTCACGATAGCGGCTTCGGTAGTCGTTCTGGTCGCGCTCCTGGTCGGAATGATCGGTATTTGGGAGTGGCGTGGAACGGAGCTCGAGTCCTCGCGTGATCGGCAGGTGCTCGATACCGCTCGGACAGTTGCGACGGATCTGGTGACGGTGGGAAGCGAGGATCCGCAGGGCGGCCTCGAACGAATCCTCGAGGGAACCACAGGAACACTCCGCCAACAGTTTGCCGACGCCGCAGAAGCTTTCACCACAGTTCTCGGAAGGGGAGAGGTTTCGGCAGTCGGAGAGGTTCCTTCGGTGGCGATCGTCGATGCCGATGACGACCGTGCCACGGTGATCGCGGCAGTCGTCTCGACTGTCAGCAACACCGAAGTGCCCGATGGGCAGCGCCGCGTCTATCGGATGGAACTTGAACTCGAACATCGCGATGGCCGGTGGGCCGTTGCCACGATGGAGGTACTGCCGTGAGCGACACTGCCGAACCGGCCGCGCGGGAGAATCCTCAGGTCACCCCTGCGAACAGGCGAAGTCTCGTGCCCCGGATAGGGGTCGCGGCAGTGGCGTTGGCGACTGTCGTCGGGGCGTCTCTGAGCTGGTGGCAGGTCGAACGTGGGCATGCCGCCGTTGATCACCAAGTCGAGGCACGTGCGGCGGCTGAACAGGTGATGGTCGATCTGCTCACCTACGACCATACGAGCGTGGATACAGATCTTTCGGAGGCGCTGACGGGCGTTGCCGGGCCATTCGCAGACGACTACCGAACACTTGTAGACGAGGTGATCGTGCCTGTGGCCCGGGAACGTCAGATCTCGACAACTGCACACGTCGTCCGGTCCGGGATTGCCGGCTCGGACGGAGACACGGTCACCGTTCTGTTGTTCATGGATCAGACAACGACTTCGGTCGATGAACCGGGCACTCGACGCGACAGCAGCCGCGTCGAAGTCTCCCTGAGGCAGGTCGACGGTCGATGGAAGGTAAACCAAGTTCAGTCGGTTTGATCCGAATCAGGCTCGGCCATAAAGTTCCTAGGAGAATTCGTGGGTGTCGAAGTATCCGTCGCAGGATTGACGAAGTCGTTCGGGTCACAGCGGATCTGGAAGGACGTGTCGCTGACACTTCCGGCCGGTGAAGTCAGTGCGCTGCTGGGTCCGTCGGGTACCGGTAAGTCGGTGTTCCTCAAGTCGCTGATCGGGCTGCTGCGACCCGAAGAGGGATCGATCGTCATCGACGGCACCGACATCATGCAGTGCTCGTCCAAGGAGCTCTACGAGATCCGCAAGCTGTTCGGCGTCCTGTTTCAGGACGGCGCACTGTTCGGTTCGATGAACCTGTACGACAACGTCGCGTTCCCGTTGCGTGAGCACACCAAGAAGTCCGAGTCCGAGGTTCGGGCTGTGGTGATGAGCAAGCTCGAACTGGTGGGTTTGATCGGTGCGGAGGACAAGCTTCCGGGGGAGATCTCCGGCGGTATGCGCAAGCGTGCGGGGCTGGCGCGGGCGTTGGTGCTCGATCCGCAGATCATTCTGGTGGATGAGCCGGACTCGGGTCTGGATCCGGTTCGTACCACCTATATTTCGCAGACGTTGATCGATATCAACGCCGAGATCGACGCGACGATTCTGATCGTGTCGCACAACATCAACCTGGCGCGGACGGTGCCCGACAACATCGGGATGTTGTTCCGTCGGGAGTTGGTGATGTTCGGTCCTCGGGAGGTGTTGTTGACCTCCGACGAGCCGGTGGTCAAGCAGTTCCTGGGTGGCTCGATGATCGGTCCGATCGGGATGTCGGAGGAGAAGGACGAGGCTCAGATGGCGCACGAGCAGGCGCTCGTGGACGCCGGTCACCACGCCGGTGGTGTCGAGGACGTCGAGGGCATCGTGCCGCAGATGCAGGCGACGCCGGGGATGCCGTTTCGGCAGGCGGTGGCGCGACGGCAGGGGCGGGTGCGGCAGATCCTGCACACGTTGCCGCCGGCTGCGCAGGCCGCGATCCTCGAGGATTTCGATGCGTCGAACGGGGGCGGATATCGGCACGACACGTCGGATCGGGCGGGGTGGGAGGACGATACCCAGGTGCTTCCGGTGATGCAGGCCGGGATGGTCGACTGAGTCCGGTCAACCGACCGATCGTCCTGTGTGGAGGTTTCGGCAGATGATCCGAAACCTCCACACAGGGAAGGGGACTCAGCGGATGAGTTCCCTGCCGATGAGGTCCTTCATGATCTCGGTGGTACCACCGTAGATCGTCTGAATTCTGGTGTCGACGTAGGCCCTCGCAACGGGGTACTCCATCATGTAGCCGTATCCACCGTGGAGTTGCAGACACCGATCGAGCACGCGCTTCTGCAGTTCGCTGACGAACCACTTACCCTTCGCTGCATCGGTTGGACTCAGCGTGCCCGCGTTGTACGCGAGGACGGAGCGATCCACATAGGTTTCGGCGATGTCGATCTCGGTCGACATCTCGGCCAGCTCGAAGCGTGTGTGTTGGAAATCGGCGATGGACTGCCCGAATGCCTGGCGCTGCTTGCAGTATTCGCGGGTTTGCTCGAAGATTGCTCGCGCCGTCGCTATCGCTGTCGCGCTGACCCCGAGACGTTCCCGCGGCAGGTGACTCATGAGGTGCTGGAGACCGTATCCCTCGGTTCCGAGTAGATTCGCCGCCGGCACGCGGCAGTCCTCGAAGAAGAGTTCGGCGGTGTCCTGCCCGGGAAGACCCATCTTTTCCAGCTGCCGGCCCCGGACGAAGCCGGGCATGTCTCGTTCGACGACGAACAGTGAATATCCGCGCGAGCCTCCGTCCGGATCCGTGCGGGCAGCTACGACGACGAGGTCGGCCATGATGCCGCTCGAGATGAAGGTCTTCTGCCCGTTCAAGATCCAACTGTCCCCGTCGCGCCGGGCGCTGGTCCGGATTCCTCGCAGGTCGCTGCCTGCGCCCGGCTCGGTCATGGCCAGTGCGCCGATGACTTCGCCGGCCGCAAAGCCCGGTAGCCAGCGTTGCCGCTGTTCCTCTGTGGTGAGGTCCAGCAGGTAGTGCAGGACCAGATCGTCTTGGAGGGCGACTGTCAGCCCGAAGGAGAGTGCATTGATACGGGCGACCTCCTCGCACACGATCATCCGGTACCGGTAATCGGATTCGCCTGATCCTCCGTACTCTTCTCCGATCTGCAGGCCGTAGATCCCGTTCTTCGCCGCGCGAGCGAAGACGCTGCGGTCGATCATGTGCTCGCGATCCCAATGATCCTGGTTCGGAACCACCTCGCGTTGAAGAAATTCGCGGACGGTCTCGCGGTATGCCTCGTGGTCAGCGGTATAGAAGTTGCGATCCATGCCGGTTCCCGCTCAGCCGAGTCGTTCGATGATCGTGACGTTGGCCTGGCCGCCGCCTTCACACATGGTCTGCAGTCCGTAGCGGCCGCCCGTACGCTCGAGTTCGTGCAGCATGGTCGTCATCAGGCGAGCGCCGGTCGCGCCGATGGGGTGGCCGAGCGCGATGGCGCCGCCATTGGGGTTGACCTTGGCCGGGTCGGCGCCGAGGTCGTCGAGCCAAGCCAGGACGACGGGTGCGAAGGCCTCGTTGATCTCGGTGACGTCGATGTCGTCGATGGACAGGCCGGTCTTCTTCAACGCGTGCTGGGTCGCGGGAATCGGTGCGGTCAGCATCATCACGGGGTCGGCGCCGCGTACGGAGATGTGGTGGATCCGGGCACGCGGGGTGAAACCGTATCGCTGTACAGCGGTTTCGGATGCGATGAGGAGGCCGGCGGAGCCGTCGGAGATCTGGCTCGATACCGCGGCGGTAACCTTGCCTCCGGGGGTCAGGGGATCCAGGCCCGCCATTTTCTCGCGGGTGGTGTCCCGGCGCGGCCCCTCGTCGACGGATGTTCCCTCGAACGAGATGATCTCCCGCTCGAAACGGCCCTCGTCGATCGCACGGATCGCGCGCTGATGGCTTTCGAAGGCGAACTCCTCGCATCGCTCGCGAGTGTGTCCCCACTTGTCGGCGATGAGTTCGGCGGCGCGGAACTGGGAGATCTCCTCGTCGCCGTAGCGGGCGTGCCAGGACTTGGACCCGGTCCAAGGGTCGGATGAACCGAACGGTTCGCCCGCGCCGAAAGCCGACAGGATCGGGTACTGGCTCATTTTCTGCACGCCGCCGGCGATGACGAGATCCTGAGTGCCGCTCATCACGCCCTGGGCGGCGAAATGGACGGCCTGCTGCGAGGAGCCGCATTGGCGATCGATCGTGACGCCGGGGACGGACTCGGGAAGTCCCGCGCCGAGAGCGGCGGTTCGTGCGATGTCGCCGGCCTGGGACCCGATGTTGTCGAGGCATCCGAGCACGACGTCGTCGATGTCGGCAGGGTCGAAGTCATGGCGACCGACGAGGGACGAGATGACGTGCGCGGCCATGTCGGCCGGGTGGCTGTCGGCGAATCCACCTTTTCGGCGGCCGACCGGGAGTCGGATGGCATCGACGATGTAGGCCTCGGGCACGGGGTCCTCCTGTGAGGTGGGTTTCGGTGGTGGGCGCTGGACTCTGCGACAAATGCGGGGCTTATCGAATCCCGGACCGCGGTGATCCGTAACGCTCGAGGTGGATCTTATCTAATTTACATTCAATTTCAAGCATCCGTGCGGTGGGAGCAGGCCTGTGGCGCCGGGGAGCTGCGGGGTCTAGATTTCTAACCGCAATTAGAAGTAAGGTCATCGCATCATCGCGGACGAGCTCATGCTGCGACTGCGATCCGTTCTGGGTCAACCCCTTTCCCGTCCTCACGAGGAGTTCTCATGAAGGTCTTCACCGGTCTTGGCGAATTGTCTGCTGCAGAGGGGGTGGATCTGGGTGCAAGCGAGTGGATCGAGGTCGATCAGAAGCGGATCGATCTCTTCGCCGAGGCCACCGGGGATCACCAGTGGATCCATGTCGATCCGGACCGTGCGAAGGACGGGCCATTCGGCGGCACGATCGCCCACGGCTTCCTGACCTTGTCGATGATGCCGGTTCTGCAGCAGCAGCTCTATCGGGTCGACGGCATCACGATGGCCGTCAACTACGGGTTGAACAAGGTTCGATTCGTGACTCCTGTGCATGTCGGTGCTCGTATTCGGGCACGTGCGCGTATCGGCACCGTGACCCCACTCGACGGCGCTCTACAGATCGAACTGCACACCACTTTCGAGGTCGAGGGATCCGACAGGCCGGCGTGCATTGCCGAATCCATTGCGCGCTTTGTTGCCTGACCGGAACGACATCACCGGGAGACGGGGTCGATCCAGCCCGGCCCGCATCGATGATGTCGGCACCAATACTTCCCACCCGGACCGGCCAGCCGCCGACCGCCCACCCATGGAGACATTCGATGACATCCGCTCTCGATATCCGAAATCTGACCGAGTCCCACTGGCCCATCGATGACAGCGTGCCCCTCGTCGACTACACCGTCGGTGACGTTCTCCGTGAGCGTTCCTTGGAGTTCGGCGAGCGAACAGCGCTGGTCGGCGTCACGCACGGCACCGGTGAGACCCGCCGTCTGACCTACAGGCAACTGCACGACGAGGCTTCTCGAGTTGCGACCGCACTGTTGCAGCTCGCCCGGCCTGGGGACTTCGTCGCACTCTGGGCTCCGAACGTCGTGGAGTGGCCGATCGTCATGTTCGGGGCTGCACTCGCCGGAGTCCGGCTCGTCGCCCTGAACCCGGTCCTACGTGAAGACGAACTCGTTTACGCGCTCGATCATTCCGGCTCGACCGCTCTGATTCATGCCGATGTCAGCCGCGAGTACGACATGGCAACCGTTGCTGCCGCGGCCGCGTCCCGATGCGGATCGCTCACGCATATCGTCAGCCTGTCCGAGACGGGCCGATGGATCGCGGACACACCCATCGACCCTGCCGAGGCCGGTCCCGACGCTTCCGACGCGGACGCACCCGTCATGCTCCAGTACACATCGGGCACGACCGGGCTCCCCAAAGGCGTATTGCTACGGCATCGTTCCCTTGTCAATGTCGCGCGATTCACTCTCGAAGGCATCGAATCGCCGCCGAACCCCGTGGCAGTGAATCCTCTGCCGATGTTCCACACGGCGTCGTGCGTCATCGGAACGCTCGGCACGATCTGGATGGGCGGCACGATGATCCTCCTCGAGCAGTTCACGCCGATTGCCGCACTGAAGGCGCTGCGCGATGAGGCCGCGTCGGTGCTCTACTACGTCCCGACGATCCTCGGTGCTGTTCTTGAAGCCGCACGCACGTCTGAAGAGCCCGCACCGCAACTCGTGCGCGTTCTCGGTGGGGGCGCCAATGTTCCGGGGTCCATGATCGAGGCGACCGAGCAGATCTTCGGTGCAACAGTGCACAACCTTTACGGGCAGACCGAACTGGCTCCGGTGCTCACGTTGACCCGGACGGCGGACAGTCGCGAGGACCAGGTGAACACGAGCGGCCGGCCGATCCCGCAAGTCGAGGTGAAGATAGTCGATCCGATCGACGGCAACGTTGTTCCGCTCGGAGAGTCCGGCGAGATCTGTGCCCGTGGATTCCAGCAGATGATCGAATACCTCGGCAACCCCGAGGCGACCGCGACGACCGTGGACCCGGACGGTTGGCTGCACACCGGGGATCTGGGCGCGTTCGACTCGCGAGGAGTCCTGCGGATTACCGGCAGGCTCAAAGATCTCATTATCCGCGGCGGCGAGAATATCGCTCCCGCGGAGATCGAGTCGTGCCTCACTTCGCACGATGGTGTTCTGCAGGTCGCAGTGGTGGGTGTGGCCGACGAGAAGTGGGGCGAGGCCGTTGCGGCCATTGTCGTGCCACGCGGCGCCGCGGTGCTCGGTCTGAAACAGTCGCTGCTCGACCACTGCGCGGATCGCCTGTCGAGGTTCAAGATTCCGCGTGACTGGTACCTGGCAACGGAGCTGCCGATCACCCCGTCGGGCAAGATCCAGAAATTCTTGCTGCGTGACGCGCTGAAATCGGGCGGCTTCACCCAAATTCCGTGATGCGTCCGGATCCGGCAATGAGGAAGAGAACCAAATGACAACCGAAGCTGCTTCCGTCGAATGTACTGTGGCAGAGGGTATTGCAACGATCATCCTGAACCGCCCCGACGCTCGTAACGGCATGAATCAGGAGGTCGCCGACGCCCTGTACGACATTGCGATCCGTCTCACCCACGACAAGTCGGTGCGAGCGGTCCTCATCGAGGGGCGCGGCCCGGTCTTTTCCGTCGGCGGCGACGTCGGTGTGTTCGCCTCCACTGCTGTGGAGGCGCTGCCGGAGACACTCTCGAGGATGGCCGCCCGTTATCACGATGCGCTCGGGCGCTTCGCGCGGCTCGAGGTGCCGGTCGTGTGCGCTGTGCACGGAGCGGTCGCCGGTGGTGCACTGGGCCTGCTGTACATCTCGGATATCGTCATCGCCTCGGAGAAGACAAAGTTCGCCTTGGGCTTCGGCAGCATCGGTCTGACCGGTGACGGCGGTACCTCGTGGTTCCTGCCCCGGCTCATCGGCGTGCGACGAGCGGCGGAGCTGTACTTCGAAGACCGAGTCCTCGACGCGACCGAGGCCGCTGAATGGGGCCTGATCACCCGTGTTGTTTCCGCTGAGGACCTGACCGTCAACGCGGCCAGCATCGCCCGTCGTCTCGCTTCCGGACCCACCCGAGCCTACGGCACGATGCGCACACTTTTCCGGCGCTCTGCCACCGCAGAACGAGACGCCCACCTCGCCGAAGAGACAGCGGCAGTCGGGCGGATCGCCGGAACGATCGACGCCACCCGAGCCTTCCGGAGTTTCGTCACCAAGCAGGCGCCTGAATTCGAAGGGCGCTAGCTCAACCTCTGGTTCGTTCATCGAAGATCATCGACCGTTCAATGCTATTGGAGGAGAAGAACATGTCCGGACTCGCAGACCGCGTCGTCGTCGTCACCGGAGCCGGTGGAGGCCTCGGTCGGGAATACGCGCTGATGCTCGCTCGCGAGGGTGCGCGCGTCGTTGTCAACGATCTCGGTGGGGCACGCGACGGCTCCGGCTCGGGCTCTGCGATGGCGGATTCTGTCGTCGAGGAGATCCGCGCTGGGGGCGGGCTGGCCTTCGCGAGCTACGATAGCGTCGCCACAGCTGAGGGAGCCGAAAGTTTGATTCGCACCGCCATCGATGAATTCGGTGCAGTACACGGTGTCGTCAACAACGCGGGAATCCTGCGTGACGGGGCGTTCCACAAGATGACCGACGACAACTGGGACGCGGTCATGAAGGTGCATCTATACGGCGGCTATCACGTCACGCGCGCAGCGTGGCCGCACTTCCGTGAACAGCAGTTCGGCCGTGTCGTCGTCGCGACTTCGACGAGTGGGCTGTACGGCAACTTCGGGCAGTCGAACTACGGTGCAGCGAAGCTCGGCCTCGTAGGGCTGATCAACACTCTCGCAATTGAGGGTGCGAAGTTCGGCATCACCGCGAATGCGGTGGCACCACTCGCGGCGACGCGTATGACGGAGGATATCGCTCCCGCCGATTTCCTGGCCAAGCTCCCGCCGTCACATGTCGCTCCAGTGGTCGCGCATCTGGTGAGCGAGGATTGCACCGACACCGGTTCGGTCTTCGTCGTCGGTGGGGGACAAGTCCAGAGAGTCGCGCAGTTCCAGAACAAGGGCGTGACGTTCGCCGAGCCGCCGACAGTTGACGAGGTTGCTGCGCGCTGGGACGAGATCGTCGACCTCTCGAATGCCGTTCCGGGATCAAACCCGGTCGGCTGAGCGCGTCGCTGCCGCACTACTGTTCGACGTGGTGCAACTGCGGCGGTGTTCCCACGCGTGGCAACACCGCCGCAGTCCTAACTCTTGGATGTGACCGACGCGGAGTGCATGAACCGCTCGGATGCGCAGACGTTCCTGGGTCAGGCCGTAACGGTCTTCTTGCGACGCGGACTCCGGGTTCGAGCCGGCTTCGCGGGTGAAGTATCGATTATGCCCGACGTCGTTTCTGGTGCGCTGATCCCACCCATGACGATCGATTGGGCGGTGCGGACAAGTGCGTCGATCGAACCGCGTGTGGAATCCCACCACTCGACGGTCCAGTTCAGCGCACCGATCACCAGCATTCGGGTAGCGCCTGCGTCAAGATCGGGTTTCAGTTCGCCCGCTGCGGCGGCGTCGGTGAACAGCTCGCGCCATACGTCACCATAGGCCGTACGCTCGGCTTCATGCCGGTCGCGCAGGTGATCGGGCAACTGCCCGCCGTTGCGTGTCGCGGCAGTCGTGTACTCGGAGGTGACGAGAACGAATCGCAGGTGCGCTTCGACAGCTGTCAGGATCCGGTCGATGGGCCGTATGTCGGAGGGGAGTGCGTCGAGCGCTTCCACAACATGCGCGCAGATGCGCTGCGCTCCGACGACCATGACCTCTTCGATGAGCTCCTCGCGGGATTTGAAGTAGTAATAGATGGCCGGTGCCTGGAGCTGGGCGTGTTCAGCGACATCGGTCAGTCGTGTTCCCGCAAATCCTTTGCGGCTGAGGACGTACGCAGCCGAGTCGAGAATGCGCTCGCGGGTACGAGCACTCTTGCTGTCTTCGACCGATCGCGTTTTTCTAGCCACGAATCAAATTGTATCGGTCTCTTCACGGAGGTGGTATGCCAGCTGCGTCTTCTGTCCGCCATATCCGGACGGGGGGGTGACGTGCATCACTGGCATGGGGAGAATCTCGGACATGGACTTCAGCGCTCTCCTCTCGAAATCCGCATCCCAGTTCTCGGGCAACGTCGCTGTCTGGTGCGACGGACGCGAACAGACCTACACCGAGCTGTACGAGCGTGGTAGCCGCTTGGCGAACGCGCTGACCGATATCGGTCTCAACAAGGGCGATCGTGTCGCACTGCTGAGCTCGAATGCGTTCGAGACCGTCGAGCTGATCGCAGGATGCGCTCTCGGCGGATTCGTTCGGGCGGGCCTGTACGCCCACGAGACGGGCGAAGTGAATTCGTACCTCCTCGAGCTGGTCGACGCGCGTGTCCTCATCGTCAATGCCGATCTGTACGACACGATCGCACCCCAGCTTCCGGGCCTCGAGAAGCTCGAACGGGTCCTCGTCTTCGGGGGTGAGGCGCCGGAGGGTGCTACCTCCTATGAGGACGCACTCGCAGTGGCGTCACCGAAGGCCCCCGTTGTCGAAACCCGTCCTGATGACATTCATGTCATCCGGTTCTCGGCTGGGACGACCGGTCGGCCCAAGGGGATCGTCCACACGATCGAGCGCTGGCTTGCCAATGATGATGAATACCGTTGGGTCACGCCGCAGATCGATGAGCGTGATGCATATCTTGCGGCGGGACAGCTCACGCATGCGGCATCGCTGTGGTTGTGGCCCGTCCTGCAGGTCGGTGGACGCATCATCGTCATGCCGTCCTTCGAACCCGGCCGCGCACTCGAACTGATCGAGCAGCAGCGGGCGACGTGCACCCTCGTCGTCCCGACGATGATCTCCGCTCTGCTTGCGCACCCCGACATCGATACCCGGGATCTGTCGAGCATGCGATGCCTGAACTACGCGGCTTCGCCGATCGCGGAGCGCACCCTCGAACGGGCACTCGACAAGTTCGGGCCGGTGCTCTACCAGCTGTACGCGCAGAGCGAATGCATCACGGTCACCATGCTGCAGCCGCATCAGCACACCGACAAGTATCTGCGCTCGGTCGGTCGTGCTACGCCGAACACCGAGATCACGATCGTCGATGCCGATGGCAACACCCTGCAGGCGGGTGAGGTCGGTGAGATCGCCGTCAGTGCACCTGGGCAGATGAACGAGCTCTGGAAGAATCCGGAAGCCAACGCGGAGCGGCATTTGTCCGACGGTCGTCTGCTCACTCGCGACATGGGGTATCTGGATGAGGACGGATTCCTTTTCCTCGCGGATCGAAAAGAAGACATGATCATCTCCGGTGGGTACAACATCTGGCCTGCTGAGCTGGAGAACGCTGTCGCTTCGCACGAGGCAGTGCGTGAGGTGTGCGTTGTCGGTGTTCCGCATGAGAAGTGGGGCGAGACGCCGAGGGCATTCGTAGTGCTCGAGCCGGGCGTTGAAGTGACGGAGGAGGAGTTGATCGAGGTCACGCGCGCAGCGGTCGGTTCGGTCAAGAAGATCACGTCCGTCGAGTTTGTCGATACGCTTCCGAAGTCCGGGGTCGGCAAGATCCTGCGACGCGAGGTCAAGAAGGGCCACTGGGAAGGGCAGGATCGCGCAATCGGAGGTGCGTGATTCGAACTGAGAAATTCAGTGTGGCCGTCGATGGAGTTGGTTCCGTCGGCGGTCGCGCCTTTCGGAGAGGTGCGGAATGGATTCGAAGGTAGTGCAGGCTCACAATATGTGGGGCAACCAGATTGAGGTCGGGGCGACCTATGACTTTTCCGAATACACAGTCGGGGAGGACGAGATCATCCGGTTCGCCGAACAGTGGGATCCCCAATGGTTCCACATCGATTCCGACGCTGCGGACGAAGGGCCGTACGGCGGCCTGATTGCCAGCGGTGTGCAGACGATAGCGATCTTCCAGAGGCTTTCCGTCGTGGCTGCGTTCCGTCACTGGCATGTCATAGCCGGGCGCAGGCTTCGTGATGTGCGGTTCCTGCGGCCTCTGCGGCCAGGGACCACGGTTTCCGGGCATCTGCGTGTGACCGAAGTCGACAACGACAAACCGGGTCGCACTCTTGTGGTCGTGCAAGGTGAACTCATCGGTGACGGAAAGCCCTTGTTTACAAGCATATCCGAGGTATACGTCCGGTCGAGTATCGAATCCTGACTGCGCGAGCATTGCGGCGCAGCAAGAGAATGGCCATTCGAAAATCCTTGCGAATCGAAAGTTTGTTCGGTAGAATTTCGTCATGGGTGGGGATGCCTGGAAACTCGACAACACACAACTCATGGCCGAGACACTCGCCGTCTCCGCCGAAATCCATACCTGGCAGGTACACCGCGTCGACCTGATGATCGAAATGATCGAACGCGACACCGTCAAAGAACACGGCTACCGCAGCCCCGCCCACTGGCTGTGCGCCGCGACGAACCTCGAGATCGGTGAGTGCCACCGCATCGAAACACTGGCACGGCTACTGCGACTGGAACCGGAAGTACGCGAAGCCTATTCCTCCGGGCTGTTGGATGCGGAGAAAGCTCGGCAGATCGCCTACTTCTGCCAGCACTACCCCCGCACCATGAACCCCTGCGACTTCGAGAAAGCCCGCACCATCCTCATCGACCACGCCTCCGATAAGGTCGCCACCAAAGCCACCGTTCGGGCCCTGATCCGCAGACTCGAACACCTCTACAACACCGGCGACGGACCACCACCGGGCGAAGACTCCTCACGCAACGAACTGTTCGTCTCCACCACCTGGCACGGCCGGGTCGTCATCAAAGGGGAGTTCGACGCGGTCACCGGTGCCCGCCTGCGGCATCTGCTCTCCCCGCTGGCCGCGCCGAGGCCCGAGGTAAACGGCATCAAAGATGATCGGCCGGCATCGAAACGCACCGCCGATGCCTTCGATCAACTCCTGCAGTTCGTCGAAGCCGCCGGCCTCGTCCCCGTCGAAGGCGGCGTGAAGCCGCACGTGACGGTCACCGCCTCCATCAAAGATCTGACGACGAACACTGCGGTGAAGGAACTGTTCACCCATTCACCCGAACATGGGTATGCGACCGAGCTCTGGGCCGGGCCGCTCTCGATCGATGCCGCCCGGATGCTCGCGTGCGATTGTCAGGTCACCCGGATCCTGCTCGACGAACACGGCGTGCCGCTGGCACACGGGCGGACGCACCGGACTGCGACGGCGCAACGTCGAGCGCTGGCCGTCCGAGATGGCGGATGTGCCTTCCCCGGGTGTTCGACACCCCCGGCGTGGGCCGATGCCCATCACCTGACCCATTGGGTCGATGGCGGCGACACCGATCTCGACAACTTGGTGATGCTGTGCGGTCATCATCACCGGTTGATGCACCACACGCAGTGGGAAGTGGAGATGACCGACGAGCGTCGGCCGCAGTTCATTCCACCGGCCAGTGTGGATGTGTTCCGTAAGCCGATTCCGGGGAGCAGGCCGGATCTGGTCGCCTGACCTACAGATCGACGAATACAGCCACCGTCACCAGGGCACCCGTGTGCCCTGGCATCGGTGGCTGCGTATGTTTTCGGTCAGTGGCGGTGTTCGATGACTCCTCGGATGTTCTTACCGGCCAACATGTTCTCGTAGTCGGTGTTGACCTCGGCGAGAGAGTAGCGCTGGATGGCCCCCGACCCGATCCCGCCCGCTCCGATCACCACGACGGTATCTCCCGGGGACACGCGTGCCGAATTGACTGCGGAGCCCCAGCCGGTCGTGACTCCGCAGCCGGCGAGACTCGCCACGTCCAAAGGGATGTCGTCGTCGATCTTCACCAGCGAAGCTTCCAGCACCGTCCCGTACGGCGCGAACGTCCCGAGAAGACACAGCGCGCCGAGGTCGGTCCCATTCGTGCGTCGGCGGTACGTGCCGTCGGGCATCGAGCCGGCCATGATGAATGCGCCGAGGTCACAGAGATTGGAGTGGCCGGTAGAGCACCATCGACTCCGCCCGCACGACGGGATGAACGAGGCAACTGCATGATCACCCACCTTCAGGGTGCGAACTCCCGGACCTACATCTTCGACGATCCCGGCCGCTTCATGTCCACCCACGGTGGGCATGTTCACGGGGACGTCACCAACCCGGCAGTGGTCAACCGAATAGCATAAGCCGCTTGTGGCGTAGCGAACGAGCACCTCGCCTTCGCTGGGGCGGACGAGTCCGATTTCCTCGACACTCCAATTCGCATTCTGTTCCCAGAGAACGGCAGCTTCGATCTTCACATGCATTCCTTGTGGTCGAGAACAATGTCATGTGGGGTCGAGGACCAGGGCGAAAGCGCTCTGTTCAGGGCCGGGCCGAGCGATTCAGTGCTATGAACTTCGGCTCGGTGTAGGCATTGAGTGCGTCGGAGCCGCCTTCCCGACCGCTGGTTGATCGGGCCGGAATCATCTGGACTTCGGTCGGAGCAGAGCACGTGCCGCGCCGCGCACAGCAGCGGTGTATTCCTCGCGCCGCACCTGCATCCTCTCGACGGGTGCGGTTACCGACACCGCCGCCACCAGGTCGCCGCGATCGTGGATACCAGTGGCCACGCATGCGAGACCTTCGGTATGTTCGCCGTATTCGTGTGCAAGGCCGGTCCGACGCGCCGCCTCCAGTTGACTCTCGAGCTCGGAGGCGCTGGCGACTGTCGCCGCTGTACAGCGTGGCAGTCCGTAACGATCGATGATGCTCATCGTCGTCTCCCAGGGCATGCTCGACATCAGTAGTTTGCCGAGTGCGGTGGCATGGCCCGGCAGAGTGGCGCCGTCAGCTACTGCCTCACCGTCACGCCGCCCTGCCGCACTGGCGACGCATACGACGTGTAGGCCGTCCCACGCGGCCACCGTCACGGTTTGGTTGAGCCGTGCCGCGTACTCGTCCGCCACTTGGTGCGCGCGGGCTTCGAACCCTGATCCACCGAGCAGATCGGCGCTGATGGTGAGCAGTCGCCACCCCAGCCGGTACCTGCCCGAGGGGGTCCTCCTGAGCAGGCCGATCCGGCTCAGGCTTGCCATCAGTTCGTGCGTGTTGGATTTGGGAAGTCCCAAGTAGTCGGCTGCTTCTCGCACGCCCCACTCGGGCTTGTCGATGGTGAACAGGTTGAGGACACTTCCGGTGCGGGCGACGGTGGAGAGCATTCTGACGACCTTTCATTCCAGTGACGACAGGCGGTCGCATTGCATCTGTCAGGAACGCGACCTACAGTTCTAATATAGATTCAATTAAGGAGGTTGTGTAGTGACCGCATCAACCGGTGAGCGCGCCGCTGTTCTGGACGATCTGCTCACCGAGAGGCAGAGCTGCCGCGCGCTCTCGGATGCGCCGGTGCCACGCGACCTACTCGACGAGCTTCTGACGATGGCTCAGGGCAGCCCTTCATGGTGCAACACGCAACCGTGGCATCTCACGCTCGCTTCGCACGCTCCCTTCCTACGAGCGCGAATCGGTCTTCCGGAACACCGAAAAATATTGTTGGGCATTTCATTCGGATTCGCCGACCGCGAGCACCCCGCCAACGCGTTCCGGACGAATCGCGCGGACATCGACACTGCTGCGACGGTGATCTCGTGACGGATCGCGCCGAGGTCGCTGCGGGCCTGTATCGTTCGCTTGCGGAGGGGAATCGGGGCGACATTCTCTCCCGGCTGCATCCGACCTTCAGTGGACACACCACCGCGGGGCTTCCGCTCGGTCTCGGCGGCGTCTACGGGTCACCGCAAACGATGCTGCGCGACTTCTGGGGACAAATCGCGCGTTCGTGGATCGCGGCGGCCTACCCGAGCGAATACCTTCCACTCGACGACGATCGTCTCCTCGTACGGGGTGTGTACCGCGGACGAGGGAAGAAGTCCGGCACCGAATTCGACGCAGAATTCGTTCACATCCTTCGGTTCGACGGTGACCGCATCGTCGAACTCACCCAACTGACCGACAGTGCCCGTTGGGCTCACGCACTCGAACCTGAGACCAACGGATCCGAGACGAACATGGAGGACGGCAGATGAGTGGTCCGTTGGACGGCTGCAAGGTGATCGAACTGGCCGGCCTCGGACCGGCCCCGTTCGCCGCCATGACCCTTGCCGACATGGGAGCGGAGGTCGTCCGGGTCGAACGGCCGAGTGGCAGCGGCTTCTTCCCCGGCCTCGAGCATCTCGACATCCTGAACCGAGGCAAGAAGTCCGTCGCCCTCGACCTCAAGAGCGAAGGCGACGTCGAGACGGTCCTCGCGATGGTCGAGCAGGCAGACATCCTGATCGAAGGTTATAGACCAGGCGTTGCCGAGCGACTCGGGCTCGGTCCCGAAGTGTGTATCGCTCGTAACCCCCGACTGGTGTACGGGAGAATGACCGGCTGGGGCCAGGAAGGCCCGCTGTCTCACAGCGCAGGGCACGATATCGGCTATATCGCGCTGACCGGTGCGCTGCACGCAATCGGTGAGGTCGATGGGCCACCTCGGATTCCGCTCAATCTGGTCGGCGACTTCGGCGGGGGAGCGAACTACCTGACGATGGGTGTTCTGGCGGCTCTACGGCACTCCGACCGGACCGGTGAGGGACAGGTCGTCGATGCTGCAATTGTGGACGGAGCATCGCATCTGCTCGCCTCGACACACATGATGATGGCGGCGAACGCATGGCGCGACGAACGCGGCACGAACATGCTCGACGGCGGGTTTCCTTTCTACGCGGTCTATGAGACGTCGGACGGCAAGCACATCGCGGTCGGTGCGCTCGAGCCGCAGTTCTACGCCGAGCTGATGCGCATCCTCGAACTCGACCTGGACCCGCTGGAACAACACGATCGCAGTGCGTGGCCGGCCACCCGACGCCTGCTCGCGGAGGTGTTCGCGACACGAACCCGCGATGAGTGGGCTGCCGTGTTCGAGGGAACCGACGCGTGCGTTGCTCCGGTGTTGTCCCTGCGCGAGGCTGCGGACCATCCGCACATGGTCGAGCGTCACACGCTCATCGAACACAACGGTGTTCTGCAAGCGGCTCCTGCTCCGCGGTTCTCTGCTACCAGAACGAGATTGGGGACTCCGCCACCTACACCGGGGCAGGACACGGACGAGGTGCTTCGTGCGTGGGCTCTCGAACGAGGGGACGAGTTGGTTCGCTGAACGGGGAGCGACGTCAGACGGCTCCGAGGGTCGTGATCACACGTTGCAGCAGGACCGCGTCGGCGGGAATCACATCGGGAGTGAAGGTCCAGTCGCTTCCGGTCCACGGGTCCGCGAAATGTCCATCGGCGCTCGACGGCAGATGCTGGGATTGCTCGAGCAGAATCTGGAATGCCGGATCGTCCACCACCGTGTCGGCTGCGCCGGCGATCACAATCGAGATGTGCTGCGCGCCGGGAAGGCGGGTGAGCCGGATGACCTGCAGGAGGTCGTCGCTGCTGTAACCGTGGGGCACGCCGACGAGCACGAGGACGCGCGGTTCCAGGTGCGCCGCAGCAGGGTCCGTGGACATCGCCAGAGTCGTCAGATCGGCACTGTCGGCCAGGCCCTTCAGTTTGGCTGCGACACCACCGATATCGAGGACGGGTGGTCCGGCGAGTACAGGTGCGGCCAGTTCCCGGAGTTCGACGAGCGCTCTCGCGGGGTCGACGATATCGACGCGCGCACCGGGTCGTGCGGCGAGAAGGCGCAGTGCGAGCGCGGTGACAACCTGTTGTGTCGCCGAGTCCTGCTGGATCTCTGAGTCGCCGCCGTCGATCCACAGTGGCCGATGCATCGGAAGCGGCACACACAGTGGCACCTGGAGAGTTCCGCGTTCGGGAGCCGAGAGTTCACCCACTCGGATTCCGTCGCTGGGCGTGCGCAGCGTATTCCAGGAAGTGGACGTCCATGTCGACAACGATGCGGGCAATCGGCTGTCGATGGTGTTCAGTTCGTCGGTGAGTCGTGCTGAATCGTCCCGGTGTCGTTGTTCTGCAGCAGAGTTCAACTCTTCACAGCGTCGGTGTGCTCGAGCACGTGCGGCTTCCGCGGCAACGCCGGTGCGGGTCGCGGGGTCGGCGACGGCTGCGGACAGTTCATCGTCGAGGCGGTGCTGTGCGTATTCGTGTGCCGACAGGTAGGCCGTCGCGGATCGGGCGGCGTCCTCGAAGATTTTCCACAACCACTCGAAGGAGGGTGCGGGGCCGTCCGGCACCGACATCTCGGGGACGGAAGGTGCGACACGGGCAGCTTCGTCGTCGACCTCGACGCCGTGCGCGGTGAACATCGCACCGAGGCCGCCCGCGTATCCCTGGCCGAGGGCCCGCACTTTCCAGTTGTCGTTGTGCGGGTAGATCTCCCAGCACAACAGTGCGGTTTCGGTTCCGGACGGTTCCACATCGAATGCGGCGAGCGGTGCACCCGACGGATCTGTCAGCGAGGTGGAGACGGACACGGCCGAATCCGTTCCCGCCGCGAACAACACGCGAGCGCCGGTGCGCAGGGCGGCCAACTCGACGACGATCGTGTCGCCGTCGAGTCGAACACCCTGCGTCCGGGGCTGGTTGTAGAACACCACGTCGCCCGACGACGCGACCTGCAGGCGGTCGTCGACCACGAACGCGCACAGGTCGATCGGCGCGGCAGCCGAGGCGGTGAAGCGGACGGTGTGCGCCGTCAACGGAGCGTTCTGCCCCGACGAGAACACTCCGTTCACGGCTACGAGACCAGGAAGCGGCCGAGCTGCGGCGCAGCCTCACCCGGATGCTTGGCCTGGATGCCCTCGCCGATGGCCTGCAGCTTCCATTCGCTGCCCTGGCGGTACACCTTCGCCATCACCATGCCGGTGAACGGCATTCCGCCCTGCAGCGTGTAGCGGGCGAGCTCGTCGTTGGTGGAGCCGTCGACGAGTCGGCAGAAGGCGTTCTGGATCTGCTCGAACGTGTGTCCCTTGTACGACGTGACGATGAACATCACCGTGTTGATGTGCGGGGGGATACGCGAGAGGTCGACCAGCACGACCTCGTCGTCGCCCGCGCCTTCGCCCGTCAGGTTGTCGCCCTGATGCTGGATCGAGCCGTCCTTCGAGGTGAGCTGTCCGTAGTAGGCGACGTCGACGATGTTCTGGTCGGCGAACAGCACCGCTGACGCATCGAGGTCGATGCTCGGGGCACGGTTGCCGAACAGTCCGCGCTTCTCGATGGGATCCCAGCCCAGTCCCATCCGCAGGAACGTGAGCGCGACACCGCCGTCCTTCCGGAGAGTGACCTTCTGCCCCTTGACGAGACTTACCGGACGACTCTTCGTCAGGCTCACCTCCGGAGGACCGGCAGGCGCCGCCGGCGGCGGGGTGTAGGCCGGCGGCGGCGGAGCGACGGGCTGTGCGGGCCGAGAAGGTGCGGCAGGTTGCGGGGTGGCGGGGGCCGCCGGTGCATCGTCCACGGACACACCGTGATCGGTGACCAATGCAGCGAACCCTCCGGCGTAGCCCTGTCCGACCGCCCGAACCTTCCAGGCGCCCTGGCGGCGATACAGCTCGAGGGCGATCACGATGGATTCGCTGCTCAGACCCTCGACCCGGTACTCGTACAGCACGGTGCCGTTCGCATCGGACACCCGAGCCGTGGGCGGAGCGAAGCGCCCGAAGCTGCTCGACGCGTCGTCGAGCGTGATGACCGCGCGCACCTGCTCGATGTCGGCAGGCACCGAACCGAGCGACACCGACAGGGACGCGGCCTGCCCGGGTGCGCCCGGCACGAGGTTGACGCCGGGACCCGTGGGCTGGTTGAAGAACACGAAATCGGCGTCGGACCGGACCTTGCCGTCGGCTTTGACCAGCAGCGCAGACAGATCTGCCGGTGTCGTCAGTTCCAGAGAAACGACGACGTCGTGTGCGCTGAGGGGGCCGTTCTGGCCTTTGGCGAGCGAGCTGGACAAATCGAAGACCTCACTGTGTCGGCGATAGGTGGACGGTGGATATCAACTCTACGAAGCCACCGGTACGGAAGCGGAGCGGGTGAACCAGTCCAGGATTTCCTCACCGGCCGCGATACCTGTGTGTTCCGTGATCGTGAGCGTCGGATGCTGCCAGCCGATGGACTCGAGTTCGCCGTGTCGCGGACGGATGGCTGCGTCGGCGGACGCGAGCATCTCGGCGTCGAGCGCACCGTCGCCTGCCGCGAGCACCGGGGAGCCTGAAGCGAGTAGGCCCGCCTCGGTCAGTCGTCGGTGCACTTCCGCGACCGCGCGGCTCTTGCACACGGGATCCGGCATCGAATAGATCTTGCGGCCCTGCTGCGAGGCGTTCCATCCGTGGTCGATGCACCACGTGCTCCACTCGCTCATGAAGTCGCGGGGCTGTACGTCGACGTCGACGACCAGATAGCAGAACAGGTCTTCGGCGATCCGGAACTTCGACACCCACTCGGTCGAGATGCGTCGCCGCAGCTCGGCGGTGACCTCGTCGAGGCTCGCGGAGGCAGAGCGCACCGTGGCATCGATGCCGCGTCGCCAGCTCGCATCGGCTTGTCCGTCCACGAGGATCGCTCCGCCGTTGCTCGTGATCGCGTACGGCCACGGACCGCCGGGAAGGTCGATACGACGGAACTGTTCGGGGGTGCGCGTGGTGGTGGGCACCACGGGGTGGGACGCAGCGAGGTCGCGCAACCCGAGCGCTGCCGACTCGCTCACATACGACAGCGGGGCACCTTCGTAGTATTCGACGCACAGGAGACCACCCGCGGCGAACCTGTCCTCGCCCATCGCGCCGCGCGAGTAGATCATCGTGCGGTCGAGATCGGTGGCGATGAGTGCGGTGGCGGTCACGGCATGTCCTTGATCAGGCCCATGCATGAATAGGCGAGGTCGGGTACTTCCACGACCGGAACGTCGCGGGCGGCGGCGAGCATCCGGATGTGAGCATGCTCGTCGGCGTGGCTGTCGCGTACGAGAACCTTCCACGGCACTCGGCGCAGCAGCACGCGGGTGGTTTCGCCGACGCCGGGCTTGACGAAGTTGATGCTGGAGATGTCGAACTGCTTTCGGATCTTCTCGACCGATTCCCAGCCCGCCCAGGTGGGTCGCCGGTCGGACCCGAGAATCTGCCGAGCCTGCGCGACGGCGGGTGTGCGATCGCCGAATTCGGCGGCCACGGTGTCGAGAAGCTCGCCGGAGACGTCGTCACCGGCGAGTTCGGCGTAGAACTTGGCGCCGTGGAACTCACCCGGTGCGATGAAGTCGTCGTTGAGCACGGTGCGCGACACGAGGCCCGACACGGTCGAGTTCAGGCATGCCGACGCGATGAGGAAATCATCTCGGGTGCCGAAGGTGCGCACGCAGTGTCCGGGATCGGCGAGGACTGCGAGATCGCTCGAGAGAGACGGCCCACCGGATGCGGCGTATTCGGCGAGCGCCGCCGACAGTTCCCGCGCGATGGCGCCCTTGCCGGTCCAGCCGTCGACGAAGACCACAGTCTCCGGCTTGTGATGCTCGGTAATGTAATCGAGTGCAGCCCTGTCGATCCCGCGACCACGCACGATCGAGACCGCATAGTGCGGAAGATCGAGGCCGTGGTGCTGCTGCGCCCAGCGTCGGATCAGGATCCCGACGGGGGTTCCGGCTCGGGCCAGCGACACGAGCGTGAGATCGGTGCCGCGTTCGGCGAGCAGGAGTTCGGTGACGGTGCCGACGGCCTGCGCGAGACGGGGCGCTGTGGTGGCGAGGGCCTTGTCGAACAGTTCCCGGTACGCAGCGTCGGGTTGGTACTCGACGGGCAGGGACTCGGCGTAGTGCGCGAGTCCCGCCTGGATTCGGGCTTCGCGCTCGGCGATGCTGCCTTCGAGGTCGAGATGCGACAGGTCTTTGAGGAGCCAGCTCACTTCGTCGGCTGCGTACGACCCGAACTCGGGTCCGGTCAGCGGCGTGGTCATCGGGCTTCCTCCCTGAAGTGGCGCAGTGCCACCGGATCCGTGGACGGCACGACGGCGACGAGCACGTCCTCTCCCGCGGCCGAGAGCACGTCGAGCACACCGCCCGGGGCGCGCAGGCGTTCGGTGTCGGCCGGGCCGTCGATCACCAGGATCAGTTCGGGTCGTGTGTCGGTGCCGGCCCACTGTGCGTTGTACAGGAATCGTGGTGACTCGGGCTCGAGGTCGATGTCGATGTATTCCGGTGCGGTGAAGGTGAATCCGCGACGAAGGGGATACCCGGGAACATCGAGGACATACGCCGGGGAACGCGTGGTGGTCTGAAACCGCGTCGGTGTTCCGCGCGAGACGAGCGCGTTCGCGAGCCGCAGCGGTAGATACATCAGTTCCTCGTGGCCGATCACGATCGCTGGGCGCGCGACATCGAGGACGTCCACAATCGCGTCGACGGCGGCGTCGATGGCGGCATCGAACCCCGCGACATCGGAGTTCAGTACCCCATGGCGGCCACCGTCGGGAACGTGGCCCGGCCATGGCAGCTGCACGAAACGAATCTCTCCCCTTTGCGATGCAACAGGATTCAGAGCAGGGTCGGGGAGCGCCGTCACACGGGAGGTCAGGCCGTCGGGGATCTCCGTGTGCCCACCGGCGAGGCTCACGTGATCGATGCGGGCATCGAGTTCGTCGGCGGTGGCAACGGTGAGCAGGCGGTGCTCGTCCGCGCGCATATCGACCAGGGAGGCGACGACGTAGTGGTCGCGGGGTTGCTGCCGGTGCAGAGCGCGGATCGCGTCGAGCGCGGTGGCGCCCGTCGAGATCTCGTCGTCCACGAGCACCAGTGGCGCAGTGTTCGCGAACAACTCGGGCGAGGTGGGCTGCAGCAGGTGCGACGTCGCGTGGGAGTGACCTTCTTCGAACCCGGCGAAGACGTCGGCGCCGGGAACGTGGCGGCGCGTGGAGTGCAGATAGCATGCGGCCTCGAGGCTGTCGGCGACGCAGTGACCGAGCCCCGTTGCTGTTTCTGCGAATCCGAGCACGACAGCATCGGAGGCGATCGGTCCGAGTACGTCGGCGACGAGTTGTCCGAGTCGGCGACCCGCAGCCAGCACCACCTCGGGATCTGTCGGCAGGTGCTTGCCGAGGACCGTCGAGACCAGCAGATGCGCGCGTCGAGGGTTACGACGCAGGCCCGGTTCGACGAGTTCGGGCACGGTGTACCCCGTCGACGTGGCATCATGATGCAGGACCAGACCGAATGTCTCTGTGGCCCATAAGGTCTGCAATGTATCCGTCACCGGTCCACCAACGCCGTCAGTAGGTCCACGAACGAGACTCCTTTGTTGGTGACTCCGAACACCGAGGCGCGCACCAGGGTCTGCTGCGCCCAGGTGCGATGCGGTCGGCGTTCGTTCATCTTGTTGCCGTAGCCCGACGCCTGAACCCCGCCGGTGTCGGTATCGAGAATGTCGACGGCATCGTGGAATTCTTCGTGGGTCACCGCGGACAGTGCATGCACCGCGGCGACATGCGACGGATGGATGACGGTTTTCCCCTGGATACCGTTTGCTCGGTCCAGCGCGATCTCGCGCAGCAGCCCATCGAGATCGCGACTGACGAGCTGCTGCCGGAACAGCACCGCGTCCTGCTCCTCGAACGGGGTAGCGCGCAGCATCGGCCGAAACATCCGTTCGTGGTCGGCGAAGTACTCCCAGACCGGGCCTGTGATGACGAAGCCGGTGCCGTCGGTCCGGCCCAGATGGTTGACGATATGGGCGATGACGTCGACGACGACACGTACGTCGTAGATGGTGAGGTCGCGGTCGCGGCGGATGCCGAACGCACTGCACATGTCGGTCGCACCGATCCGCACCGCGAGTACTCGAGACCGGTATTCGGCGAGCAACTGCGAGATCGCGCGCAGTTCGTCGTCGCGGGTTTCGCGATGCACGATCGCTGTGGATTCGAGGACGGGCATGGCATACAGGTGTTTGCCGAGTAACGTCGACGCGTCGACGATAGCGTCGAGGAAGTCGCGGCCGCATTCAGCAGTGAACTTCGGGACTACGAACCCGGTGAGGACCGCGGTGCCGGCGCCGAGACCGCGGGCGATACGGCCGATACCGTCGGCGGTGCGGACCCGCACGAACAGCAGCATCCGGCCGGTGTCATCGGCGGCGAGCTCGTCGAGCGTGGCCACTGCGTTGCTGAGAGCGAACTCGACCTCGTCGTCGGCGACGGCGTCTTCGAGATCGAGGACCATCGAGGTGACGCCCTCGGCGGCACGCCGCTGGATTGTTGCCGCGAGGTCGGCGCGGGTAGCGGGCACATACAGGGTCGCACCGAGCGCGAGTGCGAGACGCTCGCGCTCGTCGGTGTGACCGAACGGCTCCGGTTCGTGGAGAAACAGTCTGTCCAGGGTGGCCTGATCCAGATGGCGGAAGTGGCGCATGTTGCGCACTTCGGTGTAGGTCGCCCCTGTCATGTGCGGTCTGTCCGTCCTCTCATTCGTTCAACCACTCCAGCGATGAAATCCGATACGGCATCCAGGTCGCGCACGTATGCCCAGTAATCGGGGTGAACCCCGGTGAGAGCGTCGACGGCTCTGTCGATCCGGTCCAATTGGGCGTCGAGGACCGATCCCCATTCTGCAGCCAGGTCGCGCTGCACCGCGAGTAGTTGCGCATCACGCAGGCGGAACCGCACCTCGTCGACCTTCGCCCGAGGATTCTCGCGCACGGCGCGCAGCGTCGCGAGTCGATCGGTCACCGCGTCGACCAGGTCTTCTGCCGCTGCAAGCTCTGCGCGTACTTCGGTCGCGAGGTCGAGTGCCAGTTCGGGCCGGGCGTCTGCGGCTGCCCGGCGCGCTTCGTCGAGCCGTGCCTCAGCGCGTTCGAGCAGTGCGTGGGCCTGCTGTTCGTTGCCGGACAGATCGGCCGAACTCGCGGCGTTGAACTCTCGGAGCAACGCGGAGTAGGCCGGTGGTAGGCCCGAAGCCCGAGTGCGTACGGCGCTCGATCGAGTCGTGACCGATGCCACGGTGTTGCGTGCCTCGGCCTGCCGGCCAGGTGCTTCGGAAAGGGCCTGGCGTAGGGCTTTCGTCGCTTCTTCTACCTGATGAGCAGCCGAGCGGACAGCGCCGGTGCCGCGAGCGGAGTCGAGCGTGCGCAGCACAGCACCGACTTGGTCGGCGGCTGTGCGCACAGACGGGTAATGCGCGAAGGACATGCGTTCGGGGGCCTGCAGGGCTTCGAGAGCCACCTGTGCGTCTGCCCGAACTCGATGCGCGAGTTGGGGAGCGGTCTGGGCAAGTGCGGTCGCATGCTCGAGGTGTCCCCGATTGTTCTCATAGAATTCATCGAGAATTCTTGTTGCATCCGATATTTGACGTGTCACCTGGTCATACGCTGCGGCGGGAGCAAGAGCTTGGTCGGGATCGGTGTGTGCGAGCTGCAGATACCCTTCGGCTGCTCGATAGCAGGTCTGCCGGATCGGTTCCCACTGCCGGAGCAGATTCCGTTCGGGCGCGATCTCATGTGATTCGGCGACCCCGGCCTCGGCGACGGACTGGCGCCGGTCCATGTCGAGGAACGCGGCCACCATCGTGTCATGGGCACGACGAGCCGCGGGATCTTCGGTGCGCCCGCCGCCGAAGAGGCGGCGTGTCCATCGGCTCGCCACAAGACCGAATGGTACTGGTCGCGCGGCCGACGGCGCCGTGGCCCACAACACTGGGCATAGTGGACAGGGGCGTACTTCATTCCCACCTATTACTGTGGGGGATACGCACGAAACCGGGCGTACCTCTCCGGTGCGTCGACCGACCGATCGAAAGGACCCCGCATGGGCGTCAGCTTGACCAAGGGCGGCAATGTCTCCCTCACGAAGGAAGCTCCGAACCTGACCGCAGTGGCCGTCGGCCTCGGCTGGGACGTGCGCACCACCACCGGCACCGACTTCGACCTCGACGCGAGTGCGATCGCGACCGGTGCCGACAAGAAGGTCGTTTCGGATCAGCACTTCATCTTCTTCAACAACATGAAGTCGCCCGACGGCTCCATCGAGCACACCGGCGACAACAAGACCGGTGAGGGCGACGGCGACGACGAGATCATCAACGTCGACCTGGCTGCCGTTCCGGCGAACATCGAGTCCATCTTCTTCCCCGTCTCCATCTACGACGGTGACGCGCGCAGCCAGTCGTTCGGCCAGGTCCGCAACGCCTACATCCGCGTCGTCGACCGTTCCAACGGCACCGAGCTCGCCCGCTACGACCTGAGCGAGGACGCTTCCACCGAGACCGCCATGGTGTTCGGTGAGCTGTACCGCAACGGCGCAGAGTGGAAGTTCCGCGCAATCGGTCAGGGTTACGCGTCGGGTCTGTCGGGCATCGCCCGCGACTACGGTGTCAACGTCTAAGAACCGTTCGAATCGGATCCGGTCCTTGGCCTCGATGCCGGGACCGGATCTGCATTTGCCGAATTGCAGTAACCACCCTGCATAGCCCTGACTCCGAGAAGAAAGGCCACGCTTCGTGGTTCTGCGAATATTCGGTGCGTCCTTCGCCGTCACCGTCGTCTCCCTGGTGGTCGCCTTCCTGTATGGCGGTCCCGAAGCCCTGTTTCTCTGTGTGATCCTCGGCATTCTCGAGGTGTCGCTCTCGTTCGACAACGCGGTCATCAACGCGACCGTGCTGCGGCGGATGAGCGAGTTCTGGCAGAAGATCTTCCTCACCATCGGCATCCTCATCGCCGTCTTCGGCATGCGCCTGGTGTTCCCGCTGCTCATCGTGTGGGTCGCGTCGGGTCTCGGCCCGGTCGCCGCGCTCGACCTGGCATTGAACCCACCGGCGGACGGCGCCCCCTACTTCCCCAACGGGGATCCGAGTTACGAAACCTTGATCACCGACGCGCACCCGCAGATCGCGGCATTCGGTGGCATGTTCCTGTTGATGCTGTTCCTCCACTTCATCCTCGAAGAGCGTGAGATCAAGTGGCTGCAGTGGATCGAGCGTCCGCTGGCGAAGGCTGGCAAGCTCGACCAGCTCGAGGTCGTCATCGCGATCGTCCTGCTCCTGATCACCGCCACGGTCATCGCTCCCGACGACGCGGTGTCGACCGTGATGATCGCCGGTGCGCTCGGCATGATCACGTACATTGCGGTGAACGGTCTCGGCGAGATGTTCCACATCCCCGAGGAGGGCGAGGAGCCCAGCGGTGGCCCGTCAGGTCTGGCCAAGGCCACGGGTAAAGCGGGATTCTTCCTGTTCCTCTACTTGGAAGTCCTCGACGCATCGTTCTCGTTCGACGGTGTCATCGGTGCGTTCGCCATCACGTCCGACCCGATCATCATCGCGCTGGGGCTCGGCTTCATCGGCGCCATGTTCGTCCGTTCGATCACCATTTTCCTGGTCCGCAAGGGCACGCTCAACGAGTACGTCTACCTCGAACACGGTGCTCACTGGGCGATCGGTGCGCTCGCGCTGATCCTGCTGTACTCGATCGGCACGCACGTTCCCGAGCTCATCACCGGAATGGTCGGCATCGTCCTGATCGGTGCGGCGTTCGCGTCGAGCATCTACCGGAACCGCAAGCACGGCAAGGCGGAAGTGTCCGTCTGATCGAGATCGACCGATGGGAGCCTTCGACCCTGTTCTCGGGCCGGAGGCTCCCGTCTTCATATCCGGGCACCACCTCATGAAAGGCAAGTACATGGCCATCGACTACAGCAAGAAGCCCGAGCAGGGATCCGGCGGAGTCAACCTCAGCAAGATCAACCTGACGAAGGACTCCCCCTCGGTCAGCCTCACCAAGGGCAGCGCGGGGCAGGGTGTGATCCGGGTGAATCTCAACTGGTCACGCGGTGAACAGAAGAAGGGATTCCTCGCGAAGCTCACCGGTGCAGCCGGCGGCGTCGATCTCGACCTCGGGTGCCTGTTCGAGCTGGCCGACGGGTCGAAAGGCGTCATCCAGGCGCTCGGCAACAGCTTCGGGGCACTGAACACCCCGCCGTACATCCACCTCGACGGCGACGATCGCACCGGTTCCGCTCAGGGCGGCGAGAACATGCACATCAACCTCGAACGTCCCGAGTTGATCAAGCGCGTGCTGATCTTCGCCATGATCTACGAGGGTGCTGCCAACTGGGCCGCAGTCGACGGTGTTGTCACACTTACTCAGCCCTCGGGACAGGAGATCGAGGTGCGCCTCGATTCGCCGAACAACGGCGCCCGGATCTGCGCTATCGCGATGCTGCAGAGCACCCCGCAGGGCGTGACCGTGCAGCGTCTCGTCGAATACGTCAACGGCAGCCAGTCCGACCTCGACCGCCAGTACGACTGGGGCATGAAGTGGCAGGCCGGCCGCAAGTAGGCATCTTCACCCGTTTTCCGCCCGCCAGAGCAAGTATCGCTGTGGCGGGCGTTCGGGTCTGCACGCCTGCGGCGAGGAAGCCCTTCTCCTCGTAGCCGGGTGTCAGCGACCGATCCTGTCGAGTTCGGCCACGGCCTCTTCGGGGAGAGAAAGGCCGGCGCCTGCGATGTTCTCGCGCAGGTGCGCCGATGACGATGTGCCGGGGATCAGCAGGATATTCGGGGAACGCTGCAGAAGCCATGCGAGTGCCACCGACATCGGCGCTGCCTCGAGCTGTTCGGCTACCGCGGAGAGCGTCTCGGACTGCAGCGGCGTGAAGCCTCCCAGCGGAAAGAAGGGAACATAGGCGATGCCCTGCATGGCGAGTTGGTCGATGAGGGCGTCGTCGTGGCGGTGCGCAAGGTTGTACATGTTCTGTACGCACACGATCGGGGCAATGCTCTGGGCTTCTGCGACCTGCTCGGGGGTGACGTTGCTGACCCCGAGGTGTCGGATCGAACCCTGCGCCTGAAGCTCGGCGAGTGTCCCGAACGCTTCCTCGAGGGAGCCGGGCTGCGGTCCGGTCGCGTCGCCCATCCGCATGTTGACGAGATCGAGGACTTCGACCCCGAGGGATCGGAGATTTCCCTGGACCTGCTTGCGGAGGTCTTCGGGCCGCCGAGCGGTGGGCCAGCCGCCCTGCGCGTCGCGGTTCGCCCCGACCTTGGTGGCGACGAGCAGCGAATCAGGGTAGGGGCGAAGGGCTTCGCTGATCAGCTCGTTGGTGACCGTGGGCCCGTACGCGTCGCTGGTGTCGATGTGGGTGATCCCGGCCTCGACGGCCTCGCGCAGTACGGCCAGGGCGCCGGCCTGGTCGGCGGGCGGGCCCATGACTGCCGGGCCTGCAAGCTGCATTGCCCCGTAACCGAACCTGGTGACGGGAGAGTCACCGAGAGTCCAGGTGCCGCCGGGAAGTGAAGTGCTGAGTGCTTCCATCGTGTTCGCTTTACCCCTTGGTCCTACGGGGGCGCTTATCGCCACCGTAGGACCATCATTGGGGAACCGTTTCCCCGTGGGGAAGTAGGCACCTGAAAGTGCGTAACACACCCCGGGGAGAAGGCGTGATCGAAGTGGCGACGACGAGTGCGGCTCAGAAGCGAGCGTTGGACAAGGTGCAGTACAACGCGTTCCTGGCGTAGTGCCCGAGATATCAACTGCTGGAACGTATCTCCGGATACGCCGAGCGCGATGTCTGACCAGCGGCGGCATTGTTGCCGTCAGCCCCGAGCGGTGAGTCGGACATCTGAGGGGCGTAGCGCGACTCGGCCAACGCGATTCGCGGACCGTGCACGGTGCCGAATCTGATTCCCTTTGCGACCCAGAAGGGCGCTATCGTTCCCGTCTGCGGTGCGCGTGGGTGCGCACCTTCATCCTGTTCCCGCAAGTGGTCATGGAGCACCACTTGGCGCTGCCGGGGCGACTGTGGTCGATGAGGAAGAGATTGCACTCGGTGTTGGCGCAGGGGCGAAGCCGGCCGGGCATTCTCTCCATGACGTCGGACCAGGCCATCGCCGCACGAACCGCAAGTCTCTCGGCCGGGGGAGTGTGCAGCTCCCATCGGATACCGGTGGGGGTGACCTCGGGTGTGAGGATCGCGTCGCGGATCAGTGAACCGAGGGCGGCGTAGGCGTCGCCCCGGTCGCGAATCACCTCGTGCAGGGCGCTCCGCATCTGCTGGAGGTGCGCGATCTCGGTCTTCGAGCCCGTTCCGCCGAACCGCTGGACAAACTCGCGACCGGCCGAACCTTGCAGGCCGTCGACCTTCACTCCGTCGATGATCGGTGCGCTGTTCAGCAACGCCAACAGCAGATCCTCGTCCTGAATCATGTGCACCCTTTCCGCCGGCCACTCGATCGCTACCGCATCCGTCTCATGCTACCGTCGAACTAACCACTAAAACTACGTTAAGAGGTTAGTTATGTCTGCTGTGCACCACCGCACCGTCGCCGTCGGCGACCTCGAGGTCTTCTACCGCGAGTCCGGATCCTCGGATGCGCCCGTTCTTCTTCTGCTGCACGGATATCCGACCAGCTCGCACATGTTTCGACATCTCATTCCGGCCCTTGCGGACCGGTACCGCGTCGTTGCGCCCGACCACATCGGGTTCGGTCGCTCGTCGGCTCCCTCGGCGGACGACTTCGATTACACCTTCGAGTCCCTCACAAAGGTGACACGTACCTTCCTTGCGAAGCTCGGTATTACGAGATACACCGTGTACGTGCAGGATTACGGCGCGCCGATCGCCTGGCGCCTGGCACTGGCTGAGCCGGAGTCCGTCGAGGCCGTCATCTCACAGAACGGTAATGCGTACGAGGAAGGCTTCGTACCGGCGTTCTGGGAACCGATCTGGAACTACGGAGCCGACCGGTCCGTCGAGAACGAAGAGGCCCTGCGGCCGGCCCTCGGGCGAGAGGCGGTGGAATGGCAGTACAAGCACGGGGTCGCCGACGTGACGGCCATCGACCCTGACTCCTGGGAACACGACCTCGCACTACTTGGTCGTCCGGGGGTCGACCGCGCTCAGCTGAACCTGTTCGCCGACTACACAACCAATCGACGGCTGTACCCCGCGGTCCACGACTGGCTGCGCACCACTCGGATCCCCGTACTCGCAGTGTGGGGGAAGAATGACGAGATCTTCGGCCCTGCCGGTGCCGAAGCCTTCCGAAACGACGTACCCGATGCGCGCGTCGAGTTGATGAACGGCGGCCACTTCCTTCTCGAGTCCCACCTCGATGACGTCGTCCGCATCATCGATGAGTGGCGCAGTGAGACTCCTGAGATCGGAAAGGTACTCCAATGAACATTTTCGTCATCGGAATCACCGGGAGAATCGGTCGGCTACTCGCCGATCACCTCTCGGGTCGAGGCGACACGGTCAGGGGCTTGACGCGGTCGGCCCGCGACCAGGCCGAGTTCGCCGCCGCCGGTATCGAGACATACGTCGCCGAGCTGGGCGCGATGACGCCGCACGACGTCGCGGCAGCCGTCGACGACGCGGATGTGATCGTGTTCACCGCAGGATCGAACGGTGGAGAACGAAGAGTCACCGAATCTGTCGACCGAGACGGTGTCGCCAAGACCATCGAAGCAGCGCATTTGGCCGGCGTTCGTCGGGTCGCGGTCGTGTCGGTCTTCCCGGAGGCATGGAGAGAACGTCGACTTCCCGCCGACGAGGAGTACTACTTCGCCGCAAAGAAGGAAGCGGAGGTCGCACTCACCCACAGCGGCCTCGACTGGGTCATCCTGCGCCCCTCTTTGTTGACAGACGAGGCAGAAACGGGGCTCGTCGCCCTCGGGCCTGCTGAAGTGCACGGACAAATCAGTCGGGGCGACGTCGCCGCGACACTCGTCCACATCCTGTACGAACCCCGCATCAGCAGGAAGATCCTCGAACTGAACGAGGGTGACACGCGCATCGACGTAGCGGTGTCGCGTGCCGGTGCGGAACCGGGAAGGACAGAGAACGGCTCCATCCGCTCTTAGCGCAGTCGGACGGAAGATCGGAGCATGGTCTCCGAAGTTCGCAGCATGCTCCGACCTCCCGCCATCCCATCCGTCAAAGTTCGCCTACCCACCGCACCTACGAGACATCCACCGCGCTGATGCCGCGCCGAAGTAAGACCGATCGCTTCCGATATCTCCAGTGGAATCCCCGGCCGCAAGTAGGACCCCACGGATGTTTCCTCACCCGCCGCATGGGTACGCAGTGCGTGGACTGTGTACCGGGCCGGTGAGGAGCAATCGATGCGCGACGATTATGACGAACGTGACCTGACGGTCGGGGAGCAGAAGGAGTGGGCGGCCGGAGTCCGCGGTGTCGCGGTCGCGCTGAAACGTTCCTACGAGCACATGGGGCTGGTCCGGTCTGCCGAGACTCTGCGTGAGCTGAATCAGGCCGAAGGGTTCGACTGCATGAGCTGCGCGTGGCCGGACCCGGACCCGGGACACCGGAAGATCGCGGAGTTCTGTGAGAACGGCGCCAAGGCGGTGGCGGAGGAAGCCACCCGCGACCGTGCCGATCCCGATTTCTTCGCGCGGTACAGCATCGCCGACCTCGCGAGCCATAGTGAGATGTGGCTCGGACAGCAGGGGCGCATCACGCATCCGATGGTCAAGCACCCGGGGGCGACGCATTACACCCCGATCACCTGGGATTCTGCATACGCACTGGTCGGCGAGCAACTGAGGTCGCTGGACAGCCCGGACGAAGCGATCTTCTACACCTCGGGCCGGGCCTCGAACGAGGCAGCCTTCGTCTACCAGTTGTTCGCACGCGCGTACGGCACCAACAATTTGCCCGATTGTTCGAACATGTGCCATGAATCCACCAGCATTGCACTGCAGGAATCCATCGGCATCGGAAAAGCCAGTGTCACGCTCGACGACATCCACAACGCGGAACTCATCATTCTGCAGGGGCAGAATCCGGGCACCAACCATCCGCGCATGCTCACCGAACTCGAGACGGCCAAACGTCGCGGCGCGAAGATCCTCACGATCAATCCGCTGCGAGAAGCCGGTCTGATGAATTTCCGCAATCCGCAGGCGCCTCGGGGAGTGGTGGGCCACGGTACAGATCTCTCGGATCTCCACCTTCCCGTCGCAGTCAACGGCGACCTGGCGCTGTTGCAGGCGTTCGGAGCGCTGCTCGTCGAATGGGATGCGCTCGACCATGAGTTCCTCGATCGCCACGCCCACGGCTTCGACGCGTGGAAGCTGCACGTGGAGGCTCTCGATTGGGATCTTGTCACCTCGGCGACCGGGTTGTCGCGCGAGCAGATCACGGAAGCCGCGCAGATGCTGCGGCGGTCGAAGGCGACGGTGTTCTGCTGGGCGATGGGCCTGACACAGCACCGCAACGCTGTGGCAACCATCAAGGAGATCGTCAATCTTTCTCTGGCGCAGGGAAACATCGGAAAGCGAGGCGCCGGGCTGATGCCGGTGCGTGGACATTCCAATGTCCAGGGCGATCGCACGATGGGTATCTGGGAACGAGTGCCACAGCACTTCCTCGACGCTATCGAGCGCGAGTTCGGGTTCGATCCTCCTCGTGAGAACGGCTGGGATACGGTCGATTCCATTCGTGCCATGCGCGACGGCAAAGGGAAGTTCTTCCTCGGCCTCGGCGGCAACTTCGTGCAGTCCGCGCCCGACACCGCAGTCACCGCGGAAGCGCTGTCCCGCACCGCGATGACGGTGCATATTTCCACGAAGATCAACCGATCGCATCTCGTGTGCGGCGATACCGCGCTGATACTGCCCACGCTCGGTCGCACGGAGAAGGACGTCCAGAAGTCGGGAGAGCAGTTCATCAGTGTCGAGGACACCGCGTGTGCTGTGCACGCATCGCGTGGGCCTCTGAAGCCTGCGAGCACGCATTTGCAGTCCGAGGTTGCGATCCTCACCGGCATCGCCGAAGCCACACTGGGCGACCGGCATGGGATTGGCTGGAAGTCGATGCGCGACGACTACGTGAACATTCGAACCCACATCTCGCGGGTGGTCGCGGGTTGTGAAGGATACGAGGTGAACGTACGGCGACCCGGCGGGTTCATCCTTCCGCATCCGCCGCGCGACAGCAGAACCTTCCAGACCGAATCGGGCAGAGGCGAATTCGCGGTCTCACCCATCGAGGTCCTGCACGTGCCCGAGGGTCACCTCTTGTTGCAGACGCTGCGCAGTCACGACCAGTTCAACACCACGATCTACGGGCTCAGCGACCGCTACCGGGGAATCGAGGGTGGGCGCCGCGTCGTGTTCCTGCACCGCGACGACATCGCCGCGCTCGGATTCGACAACGGTGACATGGTCGATCTCTTCACTCTCTGGGACGGTGACGAACGCGTGCGGTGCGCGTTGCAGTTCCGCATCGTCGAATACGACGTCCCGCGAGGGTCCGCGGCCGCCTACTATCCCGAGACGAACGCCCTGGTGCCGCTGGATTCGACAGCTCTGCACAGCAATTGCCCGACATACAAGTCGATCGTCATCTCTCTGTCCGCCGCGGGCACTCGGGACCACACGTGTCCCGACGTGCACAGCCAGCAACCGGTGGGATCGGATCGGTCGCACAAGTCGCATCCGGCACCGGAGCACCTGTCCTAGAACACGCCGTCGCGCAACAGAGTTCCGGCATCGGCGAACGCCCGGGCGCGACGCAATACCGTCGGTGGCCCGGGTGGATTGCCGTGCCACTGGTGGAACAGGGTGCTCAAGCTCAGCACGATTCGCTCGGGTGAACTCCAGTTGTTCCACCGATCGAATTCTTTGCTGCGCGCAAGTTCTCGTGCTGCCTGCCTGATTCCGGTTCCGCAGTCGTACTGTGCCCGGCCTGCGTCACGCAACCAGACCCAGTATTCGCGTAGCTCGAGAATCTCGGTGGTCCCACACAGTGGTCCGTGACCCGGAACGTAGACGTCGGCTTCCCACGCGAGTAGGCGATCGAGCGCCGCGATCCAGTTCTCGAGCGGACCGTGCCAGAGGATCGGTGTGGTCCCGATGAACAGCATGTCGCCAGTGAACACCACGCCCGCGTCAGGCACGCGCGCGACGAGATCACCGGCGGTGTGGCACGGTCCGAGCCGCTCGAGGTCGACCGCCCGGTCTCCGATGGTCAGTCGATGCGTCTCGTCGAACGTGTGGTCGGGGAAGCGCGGTGTGCGGCGCGGGAACCGGGCGTCGCCCCGCACGCGTGCCATGTAGCTGCCGGCAGCGCCGATCGGTCCGGGGATCCGCCCGATCATCTCACCGGCCGTGGCTATCACGGTCAAGGCAGCCGGCGGAAGGTCTTCGTGCATTCCTTCGAGTGCTGCCGCGCTGGTCGTGATCCGAGTCGCGGTGGGGAGTGCGTCGTTGCCCCACCAGTGATCGCCGTCGGAGTGGGTGTTGACTGCCTCAGTGATCGGTGCGTCGACCACGAGCGGCCACTGCACGTCGGCGACACGTTTCGCCCACGCGACGTCCCACATGGTGTCCACCACGAGCGACGCCGCGCCGGGCGCGACGACGAGCCCGGTGTTCGCTTCGCCCCAGCCCCCCGACGGGCGCAGGAAGGCCCATACTCCGTCGCCCAGCTGTGTCAGTCCGCTCTGTTCCATCGCTCCCCGTTGCCTGCTGAACGTTCACGGCCTTCGGCGTGCGCCGCGTTTCGGACTCGTGCTCCCGGGTACCCACACGCACACAGTGAATCGGGAAGAGGTGTGTCCGGGAATGAAGCTTACAACCGTTCTGGGTACCGTAGCGGCGACGGCGACGACCGCGCTCATCGGGTCGATCGCATCGCGCGACGTCGATTCACGGTGGTACCGCAAGTTGCGCAAGCCGGATTTTCAACCTCCGGCGGCGGCTTTTCCGGTGGTGTGGACGGCTCTGTACGCCGACATCGCGGTCACGTCCGCAGTGGCGATCGACGAGTTGACCGAGCGGGGTGCCACCGAGGAACGCCGGAACTACGTCGGTGCGCTAGTGACGAATCTGGTGTTGAACGGGGCGTGGTCGTGGGTGTTCTTCAAGGGGCACCGGCCTGTGCCTGCGACGGCCGTCGCCGCACTGCTCACCGTGAGTAGTGCCGATCTCGCGCGTCGCACCGCATCGGCGAACCCTGTCGCCGGGCTGGCGCTGGCGCCGTACCCGGTGTGGACCTCGTTTGCGACAGTGCTCAGCGGACGGATTGCACAACTCAATCGGTGATGCAGTGCGCCGAGCGGCCGTTCCGCGCATGGGGCGAGGTCACCGGCTTTGCTCGGCAGCATTCTTGATGGCCTCCAGCCGGCGGTCCCATCCTGAGCCCACGGCATCGAGTGTGCGGCCCACCGCACTCAATCTCGAACCGGCAGCGGAGAACCGGAGTTCGCGACCGACGCGTTCGGAGGTCACCAGCTCGGATGCTTCCAGGACCGCCAGATGTTTCGCGATCGCTTGACGCGACACCGTGAATTCCGACGCGAGAGCCGAAGCGGATGCGGGTGATCGTCCGAGGCGCTGCAGGATCTGCCACCGCGTGTCGTCGGCCAGTGCCGCAAACACGCGCGTGGTGTCGGAGACCTCGTCCGACTCAGTGTGCGGCAACCGTTTTCCCTTTCTCGAGGTGGTTCCTGGCGAGATTCAGTTCGATGGCCCAGCCGTCGGCGTTCCCCTCGTACTTGGCGCGGCGCTCGGCGGAGTCGCCGGGAAGCGAGGTGAATCCGGATTCCGTCACGCTCAAGACGGTCGAGGTATCGGACACGGCGTCGAGCCGGAACTCGACGAGCGTGGATGGGCTGTGGGGGTCGGCGTGGTCGGAAAGCCAGCGGAATGCCGCGTAGTGCGGTTCGTCCAGTGTGACGGTGCGGAAGGTGAAGGCACCGTGGACGGGATCGTGAACGACGGTGAGATCGCCGTTGTATTCGAGTCGGTGCTCGGTGATCAACGCGTCGTTGATGTACCACCCGGGTTCGGCCACGAGTTCCCATACCCGTGTGGCCGGGGCGTCGATGGTGATCTGTCGTTCGATGCGGTCGAGTTCGTCTGCCATGATTCCTCCTCGTTGGGTGCAACTCCATGGTTGCACTCGCGGGAGTTACTTGCAACCCTCGGGTTGCAAATGGGGCACGGCGACGAAGGGGGTCGAGAGTAGGTGATGATGGTGTCATGCTCGAGACATCCGTGATCATCGGAATCGCGTCCATCTGTGTTGGCTTCGTCTTCTTCCTCGCCGCCGCGACCGGGGCGCGCGCCAAGTGGGACAGGAAGCTGACGATCGCCCTGTTCGTCGTGGCGATCGTGTTCATGACGGTCATTCCGGTGATCGGCGCGGTGGGTTTCGCCGCCTGATTTTTACCGATCTGTCATTGCGGACCACAACTGTCCTCGATCGCTTCTACCGTAGGAACATGACCGAAAACATCACCGTCGAAGCCGCCGATATTCTGGCGATGCTGGCGGAACAGCGTGACATGCTCCTGATCACCGTGCGCGGACTCGACGACGCGGGCGCGCGCACCCGAAGTACGGCCAGCGACCTCACCCTCGGCGGGCTCATCAAGCACGTATCGGCCACGGAAAGCGGCTGGATCGACAGGATCCGTCAGCTCGACGAGAACGCGACCTTCGACATGGACTCCGCGATGGTGTCGTACTACATGGGCGACGACGACACCCTCGCCGATCTTCTCGACGAGTACGCGAAGGTTGCGGCCGTGACCGAGGAGTTCGTCGCGGGCCTCGACCTCGACCTGCAGGTTCCCCTCCCGACCGCGCCGTGGGCGCCGGAGCGGGAATGGTGGAGCGCACGAAAAGTGGTGCTTCACATCATTCGCGAGACGGCCCACCACAGCGGCCATGCCGACATCATCCGCGAGGCGCTCGATGGTGCGAACACCACCATGCAACGCGGCGCCGATGCCGGCATGACTTTCGACTGAGGGTTTGCCTGCTCGTGTGCTCTTGTGCCCCAACCCCTCTGAGCGAATGTACCCTTCGTCTCGTTCAGTAGAGTGAAGGGTACATTCGCTCAGATCGCGGAAGCGGGTGCGACAACGTCAGTGCACTTCGGCGACCTCCGCGCCGATGCCGGTCTCTGCCCGGACGAGCATCTCGGCGAATTTCTCGTCGTCGTGGACTCCGCGGCCGCGACGCTTCTCGGCAACGAGCGAGCCGATGATGCAGGCGGCCAGGCCGAGCGGCATCGTGAAGATCACCGGAAGCTGGATCGTCAGGGGCGCCGGCCCGCTGCCCATCCACAGTGCCTCGGTGAACATGAGACTCACGACGGTGGAGATCAAGCCTGTGAGCACACCCCATACGGCGCCGGTGCTGTTGAACCGTCGCCAGTTCAAGCTCAGGACCAGGGCGGGGAGATGGGCGCTTCCGGCCACCATGAACGCCATGCCCATGAAGAACGTGATGTTGGTGTCGTCGCCGATGAGCATCGTCAGGCCGATGGCGATGACACTGAACGCGACCGCACCGTAGCGCGCGATCCGTGCCTGCGTGAGTTCCTCGCGGTTGCGGTCCTCGACGTCGAGGTGCTCGACGGGTTCCTTGCGGGTCAGCGCCGGCCACACGTCGCGTGCGAATGTGCCTGCGGCGGAGATGACCACACCTGCGACGACCGCGATGATGGACGCGAAGGCAACCGCTGCGACGAGCGCGAGTGCGATCGAGCCGCCGGTGGTGCCGATGCCGCCGCCGAGTTCGGTCACGAGGACCGGAGCGGCCAGGTTGCCGCCGGGGCCGACGAGATCGGTGCCGTTCGGGCCGAGCAGCGCCGCGGCACCGAAGCCCATCACGATGACGATGAGGTAGAACATGCTGCACAGTGCAACGGTCCAGCCGAGCGAGCGTCGTGCTGTCTGTGCCTCGGGGACGGTGAAGAACCGGATGAGGATGTGCGCCATGCCTGCGGTGCCGAGCGCGAACGCCAGGGCGTACGAGACGAGGTTGATCGCGCTGGTCTCGCCGAAGATCAGGCCGGGCGACAGGATCGCTTCGCCCGCAACGGCATTATCGGTGGCGTCGCCGAGAACCTTGGGGAAGCTGAACCCGAACTGCGCGAGAATGCCGAAGCACACGATGAGCGCGAGGACCGACAGGATCGACGACTTGATGACCTGTACCCAGGTCGTCGCGAGCATGCCGCCCACGAACACGTAGATACCCATGAGCGAACCGGCCACGATCACCGAGAGCCAGAAGGGGATCCCCGAGACCGATTCGAGCAGCACGCCGGCGGCGACGAGCTGCGCGAGGAGGACGAATGTGCCGGTTGTGATGGTGCTGAGCGCCACCACGACACGCACATTACGTGATTCGGTGCGGAAGACGAGCACGTCGGCGAGGGTGTACTTGCCGAGGTTGCGCATCTTCTCTGCCAGCAGGAACAGCACCGGCAGGAACGAGATGACGGACGTGAACAGGATGACAGTGCCGTCGACGCCCTTGGAGAAGATCAGGCCAGTGGTGCCGAGGAAGCTACCGGCGGAAATGAATTCACCGGCAATGGCGAATCCGTTCTGCCAGCTCGAGATCGAGCGACCCGCGGCGAAGAAGCCGTCGGCGCTCTTGGCGCGACGGGACGCCGCGAACGTCACCCACAGGGTCAGTGAAATGACGGCACTGCAGATTGCGATGGCCAGGTAATCGGCGTCGCCGGTCATGCGACGACCTCCTCGGAGTCGGGCCGGTTATCGGCGACAGCGCGGATCGCGGCGTCGGCGGCGGGCTGAATGTATGTGCGGGACAACCGGAAATATGCCCACACCATCACCCAGGTGCCTGCGAACTGGCTGAAGACCACCCAGAGCGACAACGGGACACCCAGGATCGAGTGGGAGCCGAGCTGGTCGGGGAAGCCGATCCAGGCCACGAGGAAGCTGGTGAACAACACGATGGTGATGCCACCGAGGGTGTTGGTGACCATCTTGCGTCGATGCCGCAGTTCGGCGACCTCGGGAAGCTGTAACATCCGCGACCAGATCAGATCGTCCGCAGCGAACGTGCCCTTCTCGGAGACGGTGTCGTTCATGCCTGCACCGCCGCCCGGCGTGCCGTCTCGAGTGCGAAGAGGTTCTCGTCCCAGCCGGCTTCGAGGGGGCCGAAGAAGTGGAAGCGGACCTGCTTGACCTTGTAGAGCCAGCGGCCGTCGATCTTGACGACCTCGTCGGTGTACCGTCCGGCTGCGATGCTCGCGGTGCCGTCGGTGACGCACGGCTGCCACAGGAACGAACGGACGGTGGCGCGGTCTCCGTCGAGGTCGATCTCGAGATTGGTGATGAAGTGCCAGAACGCGGTGAGTCCGCCGTCGGCGAGGCCGGCGAAGAAGGTCTTCATCTCCTCCTTGCCTTTGGGATGTGACAGCCCGTCGAATTCACCGTCGTCGGTGAACAGGTCCATCAGGGCATCCCAGTTCCCGTCGTCGAGGTGGCGGCAGTACCGGGCGTCGAGCGTGCGGATCACTTCGAGATCTTCGAGGCGTGCGATGCGCTCGAGGAGAGATCGATCGGATTCTGTAGTGGTCACGGGGGAACCTCCGGGAGCGTCTGGATTAACGCATGTTCATGTGATCGGAACCATAGCAAGGCCGGATCGTGTGGTCAACGCCGCCGTTGTTGCTGGTGGTGGCGTGTGCCACTACTCTTCGAGAGATGAACACGCGGTCAACTGCGGCTCTGCCGTCCGTTCGTGAGCGGATCCTCGAGACCGCCCTCGACGAGTTCTATGCGTCCGGATTTCACGGGGCGACCATGCGGAATATTGCCAACAGTGCAGGTTGTAGCGCTGCGAACGTGTACAACCACTTCGAGAACAAGTCCGAGCTCCTGGTCGAGATTCTGCGCCGGGCCAGCGATGAGCAGTTCACTGCAACTCGCAACGCACTGCGGAAGGCGGGGGCTGATCCGGCGGTGCGCTGGCGTGCCGCTGTGGTCGCGCATTCTCTGTTCACCGCGCGGAATCCGCGCGCCTGTCTTGTTGCGAACACTGAGCTCAGGTACCTCGACGACATGAACCGCAAGCGGGTCGTGGGGTCGCGCGACGCGCAGGAGCAGTTGTTCGTCGACATCGCCGAGGTGGCTGTCGACCTGGGGATATTCGCTATCTCGAATGTGCACCAGGCAGTGACGGCAGTGTTGACGATGTGTTCGGGGATCCCGTTGTGGTTCCGTCCCGACGGCCCGCTCACCGCGCAGGAGGTCGCCGATGACTACGGCGATTACGCACTCAACCTGGTGGGATACCGCAAAGTCTGACGAAAGACGTTGACGGGTGACGGGCATCATGCTGTACTGGGGTGAACAAGCGTTAATGACCTACTCCGGTCTATCGAAGGAGTGTCGATGACACACCGGCCGTCCCAGCCCCGCACCGACTCGCCGCGCTACCTCACCGAGGAACGGCTCGAGATCCGCAACCTGGCCCGCGACTTCGCAATGACCCGGGTGCTGCCCGTGGCGAACGAATTGGACCCCGTCCAAGGCACCATCCCGGACTCGCTGAAGAAGGAGATGGCCGAAATCGGCTTCTTCGGCATCATGATCCCCGAGGAATACGGTGGCCTCGGCCTCGGCGTTTTCGAATACTGCCTCGTCGCCGAAGAACTCTCCCGTGCGTGGATGAGCGTGTCGGGTCTGCTTGCCCGCGGCAACGGCATGGGCGGCGGCTTCACGCCCGAGCAGGAGCAGGCATTGCTCCCGCGGGTCGCCCGCGGTGAGTACCTCGGCGCTTACGCGTTGTCCGAGGCCGAAGCCGGCTCCGACGTCGCCAACATTTCCTGCCGTGCCGTGCGCGACGACGACGAATGGGTCGTCAATGGCACGAAGATGTGGTGTACCTACGCGGACGAAGCCGACTACATGGTGTTGTTCGCCCGCACCGATCCGAACAAGGACCCGGCCAAGCCGCACCGCGGGATCAGCGCGTTCCTCATCGAAAAGGAGCGTGGGGGATTCCCGGAGGGCATCTCGGGTACCAAGATCCGTAAGATCGGCTATTTCGGCTGGAGCACCTGGGAGTTGTCGTTCGACAATTACCGCATCCCGGCAGGCAAGATGCTCGGCGAAGAAGGAAAGGGCTTCTACCTCGCCGTGTCCGGTCTCGAGGTGGGCCGCGCCCATACCGCAGCCCGCGCGATCGGCCTGGCACGCGCGGCCCTCGAGGACTCCATCGAATACGTGCACACCCGCCGCCAGTTCGGTCGTCCCATCGGCGATTTTCAGCATCTGCGTTTCAAGATTGCGAAGATGGCGGCGGATATCGAAGCTGCCCGTCAGCTCATGTACTCGGTGGCCACCGATATCGACACCGGACGTCGTTGCTCGCTCGAGGCGTCGATGTGCAAGCTCGTGGCGACCGAGATGGCCGAGCAGGTCACCAGCGAAGCGGTACAGATCCACGGTGGTGCCGGATACACCACAGACTTCCAGGTGGAGCGCCATTGGCGCGACGCGCGTCTGACGAAGATATTCGAAGGTACCAGCGAAATTCAGATGCGCATCATCTCCGATGAGCTGCTCGGAAGGTCGGAAAAAGCATGAGCATCAAGACTACTCACGAGGTTGTCGCTGTCGGAGACCGAACCGTGAGTCCGACGCAGGCTGCTGCCGAGACTCTCACCGAGGCAGGGGTATCCCTGCCTGCCGGTTCCACGTCGGTTGGTGCTGTTGTCGCATGCGTGTCCGCTCCTGCAGTTCCGGGAGCGCGGCGGATCGGGTCCCAGTGGAATGCGGAGAAAGTCGTCGAACAGACCGAGAGTGTCTCGGTCGAAACGGTGATCGTCCGCATCACCGGCGACCGCGTCGAACGCTACCTGGCCCTGCGTGACCACACGGGCGTCATTCGTGAGAGTGGCACCGAAACCTGGGTTCTCGAGGACCCCGCTACTGCGATAGCGGCCCCGGAACTGGACTTCTGCAGCGTCGAATGGGGCAACCTGCTGAGTGAAAGTCTCGAAGACGACCGCGGTTTCACCTCCTCTCTGTCGACGTGGGACGGCACCATCGGGCTGCGCTGCAGCGATCGGGAACTACATCTGCGCATCTACAAGGGCACCATCATCGATGTCACCCGGCGGACGCCGCACGGCGCCACGTTCACCTTCGTCGCGCCCGCCCACACCTGGGTCGACCTCGTCCTGTCCGACACCGACGACTTCATGCGCAGGGCCATCAGCGGCGAATTCTCCTCCACCGGAGACGGATACGAGTATCTGCGGTTGACCAAACCGCTCAACACGATCATCGCGCATGCCCGACTCATCGCAAGGAAGGCCAACTCATGATCGAGGCCCGCTATCTCGACATCGGGGGAGCTCTCGGATTCGTCGAAATCGTCACCCCCGATCATCGCAACACCGACCACCGCGACGTCGAGACATTGCCCGCAATCCTGTGCATCCACACCGCAGGCCAGAGCGGCGTGCAGTGGCGGCACGTCGCCCACGACCTCGCGAACCGGGGCTACCGAGTGATCGTGCCCGACCTGCCCGGCCACGGACGCTCCGAGCCCGCACCGTCCGGACCGGTGACCAGCATCGTCGACTACGGCGACTGGCTGTGCAACGTGCTCGACGCCCTCGAGATCGAACGTCCGTATGTGATCGGCTGCTCCATCGGCGGCAAACTCACCCTCGAACTCGCAACCCGTCCCGAGCGACCCCTGTCCGGCGCCATCGCAATGGAGGCGGAAGCCGGCCCCGGCCGGGTCAACGTCAACGGACTCCGTCGCGAACTCGAAGACGTCGCCGGCCCTGCCCGCGCCGAACGTACCTACCTGGGAACTCTTGCTTCGGTGGGGCGTTCGGTTCCCGAGGGTAAGGCCCATCTGATGGCGCTCATGCACAAGCGGGAAGACCCGGAGATCTCGTCGTCCGACCTGATCGGCTGGGGAACCCACGACGTGCGCGATCGCCTGCACCAGGTCACTGCCCCCTTGCATGTGATCGCGGGGCGCGACGATCCGTGGATCGTCGTCGACGAGATCGCCCGCATCGCCGAGACGGTCAACGAGACCGCACCCGGACGTGCACGATTCACCGCATTGGACGGTATCGGGCACTACCCGATGGAGGAGATCGACGGCTTCGCCACGCTCGTCGACACGTGGATCGGCGAGCTGAAGCAGTCGGCCCGGACCGAGGAGGTAGCGCTGTGACGACCCGAACCGAGACTCTGTCTGCGCTGCTGGACACTCTCGTAGCCGAGAACCCCGCAGCAGCGATCACGTACGACGTGGTCGACAACGACGTGATCGTCAGCCGTAGATCCGACATCCGCGACCGCGCCGAAGCTCTGCGTGCCGAACTCGAAGCAGTCGGAGTGCGCCCCGGGCAATGCATCGCCGTGATGCTGCCGAACTGGTCCGATGCCCTGGTCTGGCAGTTCGCCGCCGCCGCGGTGGGCGCCCATGTCATCGGCGTCAACACGCGTTACAACACCGGCGAGGTCGCACACATCCTCACCGCCGCCCGACCCGCCGTGGTCGCCGTCCCGGCAGCGTTCCACGGACTGGATCTGTTCGGCCGCCTCACCGAAGCCGCCGCATCGGTTCCCGGTGTCGCGACTCCCACCGTGGCCGTGGTGCGAGGACCATCCGAAACCGAAGCGACTGCACAAGAATTCGACCTCGGTGGGGGCGCATGGGTCGCGGGGAGCGGCGACACCGGAGACATCCGGGTACCCGAGACCCCCGACCAGGTCACGCTCACCGCAGCCGGAATCGATGACGATCCCGAGGATCGCCTCGCCGTTGCCTTCACGACCTCCGGTTCGACCGGTGTTCCGAAGCTCGCGGCGCACCGTCACAGCGCCATCGTGCGACACGGACATGCCGACGCCGAGATCATGCAGGTTCGCGAAGGCGACGTGGGCCTGTGTGTCCTACCCGTTTCGGGTGTGTTCGGTTTCAGCACCGCCATGGCGATGATCGCCGGTGGTGGCGCGTTGCTCATGGAGACCGTGTTCGACCCGGCGGCAGTGCTGCGCCGCATGCAGCGGGTGAAGGTCACCCATGCGGTAGGCGCCGACGACCTGTTCGGCCGGCTGTACGACGAGTGGCACCTTGCCGATTCGCGGGGCGCAGCCGAGCGCATCGACCTGTCGGCGCTGCGGTGGCTGGGCATCGCCGACTTCCTCGGACGGTCGCACGAGATCGCGCGTTGGACCCGCGACGAGTTCGGCACCCACACCTCCGGGGTGTTCGGATCGTCCGAAGTGTTCGCGCTCGCGATGCTCTGGAACGCCGATGACCCAGAATCGGTGCGCTGGAACGGCGGTGGCCGTGCGGTGGAATCCGCGATCGAGCTGCGTGTCGCGGATCCGCTCGACGACACCCCGGTCGCCGACGGCGAACAGGGCGAACTGCAGTTCCGTGGGCCCAACGTCGTCGACGCATATCTCGGCAATCCCGAGGCCGCGGCGCGCGCCTTCACCAAGGACGGCTGGTTCCGTAGCGGCGACCTCGCCGTGGCGCTCGGTGACGGCGGCTACCGGTATGTGTGCCGCATGGGCGACGTACTGCGTCTGCGCGGGTTCCTCGTCGACCCCGCCGAAATCGAACGACGCCTCGCTCGGCATCCGGGCGTGGGAGTCGTGAAGGTCGTCGGGATCACCGGCGACGGTGGCTACACCCAGGCCGTCGGGTTCGTGGTGCCCACCGACGACGCACCTGCCGACACCGACGCCGAAAGCCTGAAGGCGTGGTGCAAGGACGAACTCGCCGCGTTCAAGGTGCCGTCCGCGATCCACATCATCGACCGCATGCCCACCACTGTGGGCGGCAACGGCTCGAAGATCCGGGCCGTAGAACTGCGCGAATGGGCGCAGAACTGGACAGACCGTGAAAGGGACTACCGCCGTGACTGATTCCCACGCGAACGATGTAGTGATCTGCGAACCGATACGTACCCCCGTCGGCCGGTACGGCGGCATGTACATCGACGTTCCTGCCACCGACCTGGCTGCCCGCGTCATATCGGAGTTACTGGCGCGCACAGCGATCGACCCCGGGACGATCGACGACGTCATCTTCGGACAGTGTTACCCCAATGGTGAGGCACCTGCGATCGGCCGTGTCGCGGCGCTCGATGCCGGTCTTCCCGTCACCGTCCCTGGTCTGCAGCTCGATCGCCGTTGCGGCTCGGGACTGCAGGCGGTACTCGACGCCGCGATGCGCGTGCAGACCGGTGTCGCCGACATCGTCATCGCCGGCGGTGTCGAATCGATGAGCCGCTCCGAGTACTACACCGAATCGATGCGCTGGGGAGCCAAGGGAGCTCCCGCCGCGCTGCACGACCGCCTCGCACGCGGCCGTGTCACCGCGGGCGGTCGCAACTATCCGGTGCCCGGTGGCATGCTCGAGACCGCTGAGAACCTGCGTCGCAAGTACGACATTTCACGGCGGGAACAGGACGAACTCGCCGTCGAGTCGCACCGGCGTGCGGTCGCCGCGATCGAGTCGGGGAAGTTCGCCGACGAGATCGTGCCCGTGCAGGTGCCGCAGCGCAAGGGCGATCCGAAGACGATCGACCGTGACGAGCACCCGCGCGCCGACAGCACCGTCGAGACGCTCGCGAAGCTCCGCCCGATCATGGGCAAGCAGGATCCCGACGCCACCGTCACCGCAGGCAATGCCAGCGGGCAGAACGACGGTGCCGCTGCATGTATCGTCACCAACCGCGCGACCGCGGACCGGCTAGGCCTGCGTCCGCTCGGCAAGCTCGTCACGTGGGCGGCCGCCGGTGTGGCGCCCGCCGAGATGGGCATCGGACCGGTTCCCTCGACCGCGAAGGCCCTCGACCGCGCGGGCTTGGACCTCTCGGACATCGATCTCATCGAACTCAACGAAGCCTTCGCCGCACAGGCGCTCGCTGTGACGCGCGAATGGAAGTTCACCGCAGCGGATTTCGATCGCACCAACGTCAACGGATCCGGGATCTCCCTCGGCCACCCCGTCGGCGCGACCGGCGTGCGGATCCTCGCGACGATGCTGCGCGAACTCGACCGCCGCGGCGCGCGCTACGGCCTCGAGACGATGTGCATCGGCGGCGGCCAGGGCCTGACCGCGATCTTCGAGAGGGTCGAGTGACCGCGCGTCCGCTGGACGGTGTCCGTGTCGTCGACCTGTCCAGCTTCGTCGCCGGCCCCACTGCAGGCCGGATGCTCGCTGAACTCGGGGCCGACGTCATCCGCGTCGACCCGATCGGCGGCGCCGTCGACGGTGGCCGCTGGCCGCTCACCGGCGACGGTGCGAGCCTGTACTGGACGGGGCTCAACCAGGCGAAACGCTCGGTCGCGGTGGATCTGCGCAGCGACGAGGGCCGTGCCCGCATCGTCGAGTTGATCGCCGATGCCGGCATCGTCCTCGAGAACGCCGCACACGCCCCGTGGCTTGCCCACGAAGAACTGGTCGCACATCGCGCTGATCTGATCCACCTGCACATCGCGGGCAACGCCGACGGCAGTCCCGCTGTCGACTACACCGTCAACGCTGCCGCAGGGATTCCGCTGATGACCGGTCCGACCGGTCTCGGTACACCGATCAACCATGTGCTGCCCGCGTGGGATCTGCTCACCGGGGTGCACGCTGCGCTCGGTATCGTCACTGCGCTTCGTCGCCGCGAACAGACGGGTGAGGGTGCGTATCTCGAACTCGCGCTCGACGACGTCGCGAACTCCGCGGTCGCGAGCATGGGCTGGCTCGCCGAGGCCCAGGCGCGCGGATCCGGACGGGAGCTGCAGGGCAACGCGCTGTACGGCAGCTACGGCTCCGAGTTCGCAACCGCCGACGGCCGCTACGTCATGATCGTGGGTCTGACGCGCGGGCAGTGGCGGGCACTCGTCGAGGTCACCGGCACCACCGACGTGTTCACTGCACTCGCCGCGCAACGCGGTCTCGATTTCGAGAACGAAGGCGATCGCTACGCGGCACGAGACGCGATCACCGCGATTCTGGCGCCGTGGTTCTCTGCGCGAACCCTCGAGCAGGTCGAAACGGGCCTCGCGGGCACGCGTGTGCTGTGGGCGCCGTATCGGACGATGGACGAGGTCGCGGCCGATCTCGCGGCACGTCCCGACTCGGTAGTGCAGTACGTCGACCAGCCCGGCATCGGCCCTGTTCTCACCGCGCGGTCGCCGCTGCGCTGGAACGGTCGCTACACCGACGCGATGTCCGCCCCTCGGCACGGGCAGCACACCGACGAGGTCCTCGGGGCGGGTCAGCTGCCGGGTGCTCGATAGGACGCATCTCGCCGAGCGGCTTCGTCGACCTGCTCCGGGGTGAGGAGCACGATCGGCTTCGACCTCGCGGCACCGGAGGCGATGGTGCGGAGTTCCAAAGTGGCGGCGGCGATCTCGTCGGGCACTTCACCGAGCACGTACAGGTCGTGCCCGCCCAGTGCGAAGTGCACGGACTCGACGCTGCCGCCGACGCTTTCGACCATCGCGACGATCGCGTCGCGGCGGGCGCTGCCGCCGTCACTCAACAGTCCTTGTGCGCCCTCTGCCGTGTAGGTGACCTGCCAGAGATATCTAGGCATGTTGTGTCCCTTCCGGGATGCTGTCGGTTTTCTCCATGGTCGGTCGAACGGTTGGGTTGCGCGGTGCTTTCGTGCAAACGCGTCCGTGTTGTGTCCCTGTGAATCAGGGGGAAGCACGCCCGCGTACCCGGACAACGGTGGACCATGGACAACAGCGACCGTCGCATGTCCACCCGCCCCGTACGTCCGAAAGAGAATGTCGAATATGTCGCAGACCGAGATCATTCCCGCCGACTATCGTCGTCTCCTGGTCGAACCTCTCTTCGGCCATCTGGGGACCATCCGCCCGGACGACACCGTGCAGGTGACCCCGATGTGGTTCGAGTTCGACGGCGAGCACATACGGTTCACCCACACCACGAAGCGTCAGAAGTTTCGCAATCTGCAACACAATCCGTCGATGGCGCTGTCGGTGATCAATCCGGATGAGCCCCATCGCTACCTCGAGGTCGCAGGCAGACTCGTCGATGTCGTCCCTGATCCCGACGGTGCGTTCTTCGTTCGCTTGAACAATCGTTACGGGAATCCCGACACGACCCCGCCGCCGGACAAGGCAGATCGGGTGGTGCTGGTGATGTCGATCGAGCGGTCGACGAAGCAGTGACTTCGGCGCCCCATCGGTCGGCGGTAGCGTCGGTGGTCGACGAGTACATACCGGGCCATGATGAGCGTCATGGATCCGTGACGAGAGGATCGCCGTGCCGAAGCCACCACTCCCCGAGGCCGTCGCAGAACTTCTGACCCACGCCAACCACGCGACGATCACGTCGTTGCGCACCAGCGGCCAACCCGTGTCGGTGCCCACCTGGTACCTCTACGAGAACGGCCGGATCCTTGTGAACATGGACGAGGGTCGTAAGCGTCTCGAGTACCTCCGCAAAGATCCGCGCGTGGCGCTGAGCGCGATGGATCCGGAGGACTGGGTCACGCACGTGAGTCTCCAGGGCAGGGTCGTCGAGTTCGTAGACGACCCCGACCTGGCCGACATCGACCGGATCGCCCGGCACTACACCGGGAAGCCCTACTACGTGCGCGACCGCAGGCGTGTGAGCGCGTGGATCGAGATCGACCGCTGGCACGCGTGGGGAAGGTTGATGAACGTCTCTTGATCCTGCCGCGCGGAGAACGGCCGGCTCACATGATGCCGGCCTTCTTCGCCGCGCTGCGCACCTGGAACGACATGACGATCAGCAGGATGCCGAACAGGATCGCGTAGATGCCGAGCAGGACGATCAGACCGAGGATGCCCGAGCCGGGGAAGATCAGCAGGAGTACGCCGAAGAGGACCGCGACGACGCCGGCGATCAGCGACCACACCCAGCCCGAATCGGGCACCTTCCGGAACCGCAGAGCGCCGACGATGCCGATGATGCCGAACAGGATTGCGTAGAACGCGATCAGGTACAGCAGTACCAACGCGGTGATCCCGGGCCAGAACAGCGCGACCAGGCCGGCGAGGACGGAGACGACACCCATCGCCAGCCACAGCCCCCAGCCGTCAAGGGTTGCGCGATCTCGGATGGAATGCCATACGAGCACGGCGCCGTCGACGATGGCATACACCGCGAATACGACGACGAGCGCCCACACTGTGATGCCCGGCCACACCAGAGCGACGATGCCGAAGAGGACGGCGAGGATGCCGCGGATCAGCACCACCCACCAGACTGTTTTGAAGACCGACCGGAACAGATCGGATGCTGACTCGGGGTTCGCGGACATGACGACTCCTTGCGTATGACTGCGCGATCTTGATGGCCTTCAGAATAGGTCGGCTTACCTTGATCCGCAGGGGAAATCGTCGTCGTTTTCCCGAGGGACGAATGCGGCCGTAGTCGCGGAAGGTGGCATCGGTACGGATCGGTATTTCCGGTTCGACAACGACTTTCCTCGCGTTGTCCGGGTTTCCGTGGGTCATGAGGCAACGGAAACCCGTGTGAGCGGAGGAAAGCTTTGCAGCGGAGCCGGATGATCCGACAGATACAGGTCCCGATGCCGTGCGCGGAACATGAAAGAATTTCCACCGTACGACGCGCTGGCGCTTCAGCGCCGACTGCGACCCGGAGCATCCGGGACCGAGTAGCTGGAGGAGTAGTACGTGTGGCCCGATCACTGGCCGACGATCACCCGACGCGTCGCGACGACCACCGACGCCGCGCTGGGCGCAGCCCGCACCGAGGCGGTGCCCGCATTCGATGAGGCGCTCGACGAGCTGATCGCGTTGCCGTACGAGCAGGTCACCGCGGTGCATGCGGCGATGCTGCGTGAACTGCTCGAGGAACTGCATCCCGATGGGCTGACCGGTGAGGATGTGCAGAGAGTGCTCGAACGAGCGCTTCGGAACGGCATGCGCTGGTTGCCGTCGCTGCAACCCGACGCGGTGGTCGCGGTGCTCACCGGCACGTTGGGTGTACACGACGACGAGGCCCCTAAGGTACGGCCGGGCGACTATCTGACGGCAGGTCTGCTGGTACTCGCGGATCTCCTCGCCGCGCGCACCTCCGCTCCGGGCCCTTATCTGCGACGCGCGGTCGCAGAGATCGAGCGGTCCGAGACGATGGAGATGCCGTGAGGACGAGCGCTGAACCTTCCTCCGCTCCTGTGGGTTTCCGTGGGTCGACGACCCACGGAAACCCGTAGAGGCGGAGGAAACTGACCGCGTTGTAGGTCAGGGCAGCGTCTGGTCTTCGACGTTGCGCGCGATGCGTTGCAGTAGTTCGGTGAGGACGTCGAGTTCGTCGTCGCTCAGTCCGTCGAGCATCTGCCTTTCGCTCTCGAGTCGGCGTGGTAGCTCCCGCTCGACGAGTTCGCGCCCCGCATCGGTGAGGGAGAGCAGCACCACGCGTCCGTCGCGTTCGAGGCGCTGACGTTCGACCAATCCGATCTTCACGAGCCGTTCGGTGTGCTTGGTGGTGGATGCGCCGGAGATGCCGGTGACGGAGGTGACCTCGCTCGCTCGCAGTGGGACGTCGCTGCGGGCGAGTGCGCTGAGTACCTCGAACTCGGTGCGGCCGACGCGGCTCGATTCGAGTTCCCGATCGAGTCGGTTCAGGGCGAGGGAGCCGATGCGGGTGATGCGGCCGATCACGTCGATGGGGCGGACATCGAGTTCGGGGTAGCGGGTCGCCCACGCGTGACGGATGCGTTCGACGTAGTCGGAGCGGGCAGAGGACGTGGACATGTGTGCATTCTAACGGCTGGAATCCAAGAAGTTCATAGATAATTTACCTACGAAGTATTATCCTGGAAGAATGCTTCGACCGCGCCGACACACCGATCACGACCGCCTTCGCTACACGGGCGGCGCGTTGGCGCATTCGCTGTCGGCCTCCGCGTGGCGGGAATCCCTCGAGATGCGCCGGGCCGATCCCACTGTCGCCGTGGCGATCCGTGTCGGCGTGGCCACGCTGATCGCACTGATCGGAGGTGGCCTCCTCGGCCATCCGGAAGTTGCGGGATTCGCCGCCCTCGGCGCATTGTCGTCGGCGTTCCTGCGCTACGAGCCCTTCCCGCGGCTCGCGACGAAGCTGGCTGGTGTCGGCCTCGGTGTCATGGCCTTCACCGCGTTCGGTGCCGTGCTCGGTGCCGTCGGGCTGACCATATGGCTGCAGATCCTCCTGCTCTCCATAGCTGCAGGTGTGTCGTTCTGGCTTCTTACCGCCTTCCGGATCACCGGGCCGGGCCCCGTGATTCTCATCTTCGCCGCGGCCGGTGCCGCTGGCTTCGCCGACAGCGCCGCCGACGTGCGTCTCGCCGCTGCGGCAGCTGCCAGCGGATCGGTCATCGGCTGGATCGTGGCCATGCTTCCCGCGCTGTCTCATCCGCAGAGCCCCGCCCGAGTCGCGGTCGCACGTGCGCTCGCCTCCGTCGCCGCGCTCGAATCCCAGGGTTCAGCGGGGGTGACGACCGCTCGCCAGAACATCACCCGGGCTCGTGAGGTGATCGCACTCGGTGGCGATCGACGGATGCGCTCCCACAGGCACGAGCTTCTCGCGCTGCTCGATGCCGCCGAGAAGACCGTCGACGGTGGGTCGCACGACACGCTGTCCGAGCGCCGCGCCGACTTCCACCGGTTCGAAGCGGAATTGCGCAAGGTGCGGCGCGACATCGACATTCCCCGATCCGGAACACCCGTTCGCGGTGCTCGACGCGTGAGCCGGACCGACAAGTTCTTCGGATTCTTCGGCGAGGGTGTGCAGCGATTGAGCGACCGGGCGATTGTGATCGGCGTCGCGCGGGTCGTGATCGCCTCGCTGCTCGCCGGGGGGATCGCCGCGGCACTCGGTATGGCGCATCCACTCTGGGCCACGATGGGTGCGATGGCCACGCTGCAGGGCGCGAACTATCGGCACACCGTGCAGCGTGCGATCCAGCGACTGATCGGCAACGCGCTCGGTGCGGTGCTCGCGGTGGTGCTGCTGGTTCTCGACCTCGGCTATTGGCCGCTGGTCGTCGTGATCGTGGTGCTACAGACCGTCACGGAAATGGTCGTCACCCGCAATTACGCTCTCGCGTCCGTCTTCGTCACAGCCATGGCGTTGATGCTCACCGGGTTGGGCAGCAGCATCGGGCCGGATGTGGCGGCCGGCCGTGTGGGTGACACCCTCATCGGCGTGGTGGTCGGAGTGATTGTCGCCGCGCTGACCATCCAGCGCGGCGACCGTGCTCACCTGACCGAGGTCACACGTGAGCTGCCTCGAAGCTCTCGAGAATGTGCGACGGAATGCGCCCGCGTGAGCTGACGTCGAATCCTTGACCCCGGGCCCAGTGGCGCACCGCTGCCAGCTGCTCGGGGGAACGCCCGGGAATCACCTTGCGGTTGCGGGGCTTTCGCGTCCGAATCGGGGTGGGGGCGGTTGCATGCGCTGCCGGGGGAATGCTCGGCAGTTTCGGTGTCCGGTTGCGCTTCGACTCGTTCAGCCACGGCTGTAGAACTGCCCAGAACTTGTCTGCGTTGGAGGGACGAAGATCGATTTCGTACTCGATATCGTCGACGGTGATCCGGAACGATTGCGCCAGACCATCGGTAATCGGTTCGCCGTCGATGTCGTCGTAATATTCGACACGCACCTGCTGTGCCACACTGTCTCCTTGTCCCCGAACTTTCAACTAAACGCTAGTTGTTACTGGAGGGTAGCTTCAAATTTCGGGCGAATGCACCAACCCGGGCGGTGAGGTGTTCGAAGAACATCTCAGGATGGGTCGCCGTGACGATAGCGGCATTCGGTTCGCGCCGCCAGATGCCTGTCCAATCTGCGATCGTGGTGCCCCGCGTGAGCCGCCCTTCGAGCTCGACGTCCACCGTTGCGGGTGTCGTCGTGTACGGCACGGTCCCCAACGCCACCGCTGCCGCGAACGGATCGTGAACGTGAGCGAGATAACCGAGATTCTGATCGCGATGGAACTCCATGTAGAAGCGCAGCGCGTCGGACAGGTGTCGTACCACGGGATTCGATGCGCACGATCGCATCTCTCGCGGGTCGTCGGGCGACAATGCTTCGGCGGGAGTGCTTTCCGACGCCTCCGCGATACGGTCCACGTGCACGGGATACATCTCGATGGTCTCGGTGATGTCCAGTGGACACACGATCGGATGCTGAGAGGCGGGCAGGCCGGAGAACGCATCGAACACCTCGCGCGCGGCCTCCGGGTCGACGGCCACGTTCCACTCCGACGTCGGTGTCGTGTTGCCGGGGTGGTTGAAACAGCCGCCCATGATCACCAGGCGCCGCAGTCGCTGCGGCAGCTCCGGATCCATCCTCACGGCCAGTGCGAGATTCGTCATCGGTCCGGTGACCAACCCCGTCAACTCGCCCGGATGCTCGCGTGTGAGCTCGACCCACGCCTGCGCCGCGGTGCGAGACGACGGCGCCCGCGATGTCGCCGGAAACTCGGCATACCCGACACCCAGTGGTCCGTGAGTGTCCTCGGTGGTCATCAGCGGTGCGACGAGCGGAACCTGCGCCCCGGCCGCGACCTCGATGTCGGTGCGACCACACATGTCCAGCACCGCAAGGGTATTCGCGGTCACTTGATCGACGGGCACGTTGCCGGCCGTGCACAGTACCGCGGCGATATCGGCCTCCGGACTCGCGAGCAGGTACAGCAACGCGAGCGCATCGTCGATGCCGGTGTCGACATCGACGATGAGTCGAGTCGAGGTGATCGGGAGGTCGGGGGAGCCCACGCACACATCTTGCGACATCGCGTCCGCATCGCGCACCACGGGGTCCCACTCGCCCGTGAAACCTCGGCTTGGGAACATTCGAGGATGCAGAACAATGTCTGGGGCTTTTTCACGGACGCCGACGGTGCGTATCGGCCCACCAAATTTGCGGTGAGCCCATGGTCGTCCACGATGCTCGCGGGCCCGTGCGTGTGCGGCCTGATCGCCCGCGAACTCGAGAATCGGCACGGCGACGACGCGATGGTGCCCGCGCGCCTGACCGTCGACCTGTTCAAGCCGGTCCGCAACGACGAGATCCGATTCACCACGACGCGTGTCCGCGACGGAAAACGGATTCGCGTAGCCGACGCGCTGCTGATGCAGGGCGACGACGTCTCGGCTCGCGCAACCGTCGTCTTCCTGCGACCGTCGGCGCAACCGCCGGGCGAGATGTGGGTGCGCGAGGACCGTCCGGAACCGCCCGCGGAAACTCCCGCCGACCCGGAGACCGGATTCGTCTTCCCCACCTGGTTCGGCAGCGACGCCCACCCCGAAGGCTGGTCGACGAACCGAGCCGAACACCAGAATGCGAGCCGCAAGCGTTTGTGGGCACGTCAACTGCCCGTCGTCGTCGGAGAAGAGATGTCGCCGTTCGTGCGCACCGCGACAGTCGGGGAAGCGACCAGTTTGGTGACCAACTGGAGCGACCGCGGCGTCGGCTTCATCAACGCCGACCTCACCTTGACCCTGTCACGGTTGCCTGTCGGTCCGGAGGTGGGTGTCGAGGCCGACCACCACATCAGTGCCGACGGCATCTCCGTGGGCACGTCGGTACTGTTCGACCGGCTCGGGCCGTTCGGTTCCGGAACGGTGACCGCACTCGCCGATCCGCACCGGCAGGTGGATTTCGGCGGAGCATGATCTTTTCCGAACTAGCATGTGCGCCATGCGAGTAGTGCGGATCGTCGATCTCAGCCATCCCGTGTCGCCGAGCACGCAGGTGTATCCGGGAGATCCGACGCCGGTGTTCACTCCGCATGCGACCATCGGCGGCGACGGCTACAACCTGCTGCACGTCGCGATGGGATCGCAGACCGGCACCCACGTCGACGCGCCGCGACACATCCGCGACGACGGGGACTCCGTCGACCGCCTCCCGCCCACGGCGTTCGTGGGCAGGGGAGTGGTTCTCGATGTGCGCGGCCGCGTCGGTCGGGGCGAGCTGATCGGTCCGGATGCGTGGGATGAGGCCGACCTCGGCTCGGGCGACATCGCTCTCGTGCACACCGGGTGGTCGGAGCACTTCGGCACCGACGAGTACTTCCACCATCCGGTGCTGAGCGTGGACGCGTGCCGGTGGCTGCTCGACCGCGGAGTGCGCACCGTCGGCATCGACGCCCCGAGTATCGACCCCACAGGCGACGAGGAGCTCCCCGCGCACCACATGATCGCCGACGCGGGTGGTGTGATCTGCGAGAACTTGACCAACCTCGCGTCGATCGACTTCCCGGATCCGTTGGTGAGCCTGCTGCCGATTCCGTTCGTGGGCGCCGACGGGGCACCCGTGCGCGCGGCCGCAATGCACGTCGAGCCCTGATCGGTCCGCTGGCTGCAGATTCACGCGGCGAGATAGCGTGCGAGTCCTTCTCGTCCGGCGTCGGTCAGGTGGAGTCGCCGAGAGTGTTCGACAGGTTCGACCCAGCGTTTCGATATCAGGCCCGTCATCAACGCAGCTCCGAGTGCGCCGCCGAGGTGATCACGATCGTGGCTCCAATCCGAGCATGCGAAGGCGAGCCTGCGGCGACTCGGGACGGAGGTCATTCCTAATCCAAGGGCGGCAAACGACGGTTCGGCAGCTGGTCCGGGTTCGAGTTCTCCCTTGGGTATCCGGATGAGTGCGCGGTCCTCCAGTAGCCCTTCGAGCAGCCTCACGCCGAGCTCACCGGCGACGTGGTCATAGCAGGATCGGGCGAACGTCAGGCCGGGATTGTCGTCGACGGCCGGTTCGGGATCGTGCCTAGGTGCACCGACGGCGGTGAGTAGGGCTGCGACGGCGTCGCGGATGCTGGGATCTGTGATGCGGTAGGTGGCGGTGCGGCCGTTCCTGTCGACATCGATGTAGTGCTTGTCGCGCAGTCGGCGTAAGTGGTTCGACAGTAGAGGCTCGGGCAGATCTAGGTGTTCGGCCAGGTCGCGCATGCGGGTCGGGCCTTCGGTGGCGAGGTGTCGGAAGATGGACACGCGCACTGGTGAGCTGAGTTCGCGCGCGAGGTCGGCGGCGCGTGACACAGGATCGTCGGTTGTGTCCATCTTCTGCCTCCTTCGCGCAGTGTGCGATCAGTCTATGAACCTGAATTCACAGTTTACGTCTTGCTGAAGCGTTGTTGTCTGCGGCTCTTCCCAAGTGTTGTGCGATCTGGGAGTATTCATGCTTCAGTGAACTATGAATGAATGGCTGAGGGTCCGATGTACCTTCGCCCGACCGGAATGCAGGCCAGCGCTTCGCATACACAAGGGGTTCAACTCATGAAAGACGCGATCACCGTAGGGGATATCGAGATCTTTCGTTACGTCGTCCGTGACGACAAGATGGTCCCGAATCTCTACGTCGAGTCCGCGGACTATCGGATCATGCCGCGTGTTTTTGCCACCGGCTTCATGGTCGGACTGCTCGAATGGTGCGCGATCATCGCGCTGCGCCGCGTCCTCGACGAAGGAGAGGGAAGTCTGGGGACCCTCGTCGATATCCGGCACTCCACTCCGACGCCGGCCGGAGCCGAACTAACCGTCACCGCAGTCTGCACGAAAGTCGAACCGCCTTATTACGAATGGGATGTCACTGCGGTCGACGGTGAGGGCGACATCGCCGCATCGGGCCGCCACGGCCGCAACATCATCATCACTGAACGCTTCCAGCGTCGAGTGGATGCCAAAGCCGACCGATTGGCCGGCCGATCGACAGTATGACGGCGCGGTCGAGGAGTTCGGGCGTCATCGTGTCGAGATGCCTCAACCGATCAGGGCAGGTGCGTCACCACGACACGTGCCGTCCCGTACACCGCGGTCCCGGCCGTGACCAGACCGAACAGCACGATCCACACCCCCGCGGGAATCTTCGTCAACCACCTCAACTGGTCGGCGTCCGAACCCTGGCCGCGGCCACGCATGTGGGTGCGAGCCAGTTCGAACACCGGACGTGTGGCGCCGAGCAGCAGTACCCACGTGATGAGGTACGCGGCGGCATACCGCACGACCGGGTCACCGAGATAGGCCGCGGCACCCACGAGAGCGCCCGCGATCACGACGGACACGAAGCCGTACAGGTTGCGGATCAACAGGAGCAGCAACGCCAGGGCTGCGAGGATCGACCACAACACCGCAGCTGGTCGGTTCATCGTGAGCAGGGTCGCCGCCGCGAACCCCAGTACCGCCGGGCCCGTGTACCCGGCGAACGCCGTCGCGACCATGCCGGGGCCGCGCGGATTCCCCGACGACACCATCACGCCCGACGTGTCGCTGTGCAGGCGGATGCCCGACAGTTTGCGCCCCACCAACGCGGCCACGAGCGCGTGCGACCCTTCGTGCGCCTGCGTGATCACGTTGCGGGTCTTGCGCCACAACGGCTGCACCGTCACGAGAATCAGCGCGATCGCCGCTGTGACCAATACCAGGGCGGTCGGCGCGGGTGCGTCGACGGCCGAGACGGCCTGCCACGCGGACTCCGCTGCGTTCGTGAACGAGTCGAGGCTCGACGCCACTGATCACCTTTCGTCGGGTATGGGTGAGGCACGACACGTCGTCGGCCTCGATAGCCTCATGAGCATGCCTGACAGTCGTGCCATCGATATCCGCGCGGGTATCGCCGACTCGTGGGCCGTCGGACTCGGCCTGATCCCGCTGGGCCTCGCGTTCGGCGTGGTGCTCACCCAGGCCGGCTTCGACTGGTGGTGGGCGACGATCTTCTCGATCGTGATCTACGCGGGCTCGATGGAATTCCTGGCGATCGGTCTCATCAGTGCGGTGACACCGTTCGCGTCGATCGCCGCGGCGACGTTGCTCGTGAACTTCCGGCACGTCTTCTACGGACTGTCGTTTCCTCTGCGGTCCATCCGCAGCCGGATCGGCCGTCTCTACGCCGTCTATGCGCTCACCGACGAGGCCTACGCGATCGTCGCGCCGAAGGCCGGTCAGGATCTGTCCGGTACCCGAGTGCTCACCGTGCAGGTGCTGTGCCAGTCGATGTGGGTGGTGTCGGGCACTGTCGGCGCGCTCATCGGTGCGGTGCTGCCCGCCGGCCTCACGGGTCTCGAGTTCGCGCTCACCGCCCTGTTCACGGTGCTCGCGATCGATGCGTTCCGTACCAACCGCGATGTGCCCGCCACGGTGCTCGCCGTGGTGTGCGGCCTCGTGGCGATGCTGATAGCGAAGGATCAGATGCTCGTCGTCGGACTCGGGTTGTTCGTCGCGTGCCTGCTCGCACGATTCGTCTACCGGAACAGGACCGCAAGTGCCTGAGTCGGTGCCCGACGCCGGATACGTTCTCGGCGCTCTGCTGGTGATGTTCGCCGTGACCGTTGCGCTGCGCGCGGCGCCGTTCCTGGCGCTGTCGGGGCTGAAGAACTCCGCCGTCGTGGACTTCCTGGGCAGGACGATGCCGGTCGGCGTCATGATCATCCTCGTCATGTACACGCTGCGCGACGTGGGCGCGACGACGTGGTTGCCCGCGACGATCGGGTTGTGCGGCACGATCGCCATGCACTTGTGGCGGCGAAATGCGGCGCTGAGCACCGTGGTGGGTACCGGCCTCTACTTGGTGGCGTCGGCCTTCTGGGGCTGAGCTGTTACCGGCGAGGCTGTTACCGGCGGGATCGGGGTCATGATCTCGCCGTGGCGGGTGCGGGCGGCGAAGACCGCGGCGACGAAGACGACGACGGCGATGATGGCCTGCGAGTTTCCGAGTGCCTCGAGCACGACGTGTTCGACCCAGCCGCGCGACGACGCATCGGTGAGTAGCTTGTTGGGTCCGAACAGGAAGATCAGTGTGGCGGGCACGAGTACGGGCCACCAGCCGCGGTAGCGCGGGGCGACGAGCAGCGGCACCAGGAACAGTGAGTACACCCAGTGGTGGGTGACGGCGATCGGGGCGGCGAGCAGCGTCGCGAGACCGACCAGCGCGAGGGCAGGGACGGTTTCGCCGGCGCGGAGGAATCGGTGTGCTGCCCACGCGGTCGCGGCGACGATCAGCGCGGCACCGACGATCCAGAGGATTTTGCTGGTGCCCTCGGAGAACCCGAATCGGGCGATCAGGCCGGTGAGTGCTTGGTTGCGGAAGAACCCCTGGTCGCCGGCGCGATCGGTTGCGAAGAACTCGTCGGTCCAGAAGAACACAGAGGAGTCGGGCCGCAGCCAGTATCCGAATGCCACGGTCGCGAAGAAGGCGCCGAACGCTCGGGCCACCGACGGGATGTCCTTGCGGAGCAGGAGCAGTAGCCCGAATGCCGCGGGCGTCACCTTGATCGCTGCCGCGACCGCGATACCCACGCCGCGGAAGCGCGCGGGGATCACACCGAGGACATCTGCGACGACGAGCGCCATGAGAATGATGTTGATCTGGCCGAACGCGAAGTTCGATCGGAACGGCTCGAGCAGGAGCACCACGCCAAGGGTCGCCGAGGCGACGAGGCTTGCGCGGGTGACGTCCAGTCGCTGGTAGACGACCTTGAGAATCCACCACACGAGTGCGATGAGGAGGGCAGTCCACAACACCTGCAGTGTCGTGCTGCCGATCAGGGCCATCGGCGCGAACAGGAATGCGGCGAACGGCGGGTAGATGAATCGGAAGCCCGAGTGGGTGTAGAAGCCCTCTGTGTAGAGGGGGGTGTGATGGAGGAACGCGTACCCGGCATCGCGGAAGACGTCGAGGTCCATGAGGTATTCGGTGAACGCGTCCTGCACGTATCCTGCCACCGCGTATGCCGTGACCAGTAGTCCGATGGCGATCAGTGCGGAGTGCACGGGCCTGGCGCGGACTTCGGACAACAGCACGGGTGGGACCTCCGGGTGGTCGGCAACGTTTCAGGGGCCCGGTCGGGGCGACCCGTCGTCACGTTACACAAACGTTGTACGGCGTAGCCCGTCCTGAAGCGCATTCTGCGGATAGAATCGGCTGTTTATCCCTTTTGGGTATTTCCCGGTCCAGTGCACATGAAGCTATATCGCTCTCTTGGGATTCTGGTAGATATCTGTAGATAACTGAATCGAGCACGTTCGACCCATGGGTATTCGGATCTATCGAAGAAACGTTAGATTCCGGAATATTGCCCTGAAGCCGTGGTTCGGACGCCGGAACTCGCGCAGTGCTGCACGAATGCGCACTCGGAAAGACCTTCGGCACCAACGAGATCCAGCGTCAACTCCACCGATTCCGCCAGTCGATACGGCCGGCTTTCCACCACCGAGCCCAAAGCGCGTCGCAACCGCGACACTTCCGCGCGCACTGCGACGGCATGATCGGCATCGCCGAACAGTGTGTGACTCAACTCGGTCACCGACATCCCGGCGCGGCCGCGCATGTGCAACAGCAGCAGGATCTCGGCGTGTCGAACCGTCACGGCGCTGCGCCACTGGCGTCCGGTGCCCGTCACCTCGACCGAAGGCGACGACGACAACTGCAGCGTCATCCGGATCGTCGCCGCCGATTCGGACGGCCGGATCAGCCAGCCGTGCGACAACTGTTCCGGTACGCACAGTCCGAGTCCGGGCACCGTCAGGGCGCGATCGGTGCGGGGAGATCCGATGCGACGGGCCGCGGCGACGCCGGAGGCGTGCGCGACCCACCCGTGGTCGTCGACCAGCAGCACCGGTCCGCTCACCGACGCGAGCAATGGTGCGGCCTCGGTGCGCAGTCGGTCGAGTCGGTGTTCGTGCTGCCGCCACAACTGCGACTCGGCGAGGCGCACAGCGGTGTCGACGAGCGCGCCGATCGCAGGATGCAGCGTCATGGCCGGGCCGCTGACGTCGACGATGCCCAGCAGATCACCGCTGATCGGGTCGTGGATCGGTGCCGCGGTGCAGTACCAGGGGTGTTGTGACTGTTCGAAATGTTCGCCGGAGAACAACTGCACGGGTGCGGCCTCGGCCAGTGCGGTGCCGATCGCGTTGGTGCCCACCTTCTCTTCCGTCCAGACGGAGCCCACGCAGAAACCCAGCGTGTCGGCCCGCGACCGCACACGCGCCGAACCGCTGCGCCACAGGATGACGCCGTCCGCGTCCGTGACGACGAGCAGCATCTGCGATGCGTCGGCTACCGGCGAGATCACTTGCTCGAGGTCGCCGATGATCGCGGCGAGCGGCGACGACCTGCGACGTTGTTCGATCTCTTCGAACGAGTACGGCACGCGCGCGTTGCTGCCCGCCGGATCGAGACCCGTGCGCAGTGCCCGCGACCAGGACCGGGCGACGACACTGCGCGGCCGCATCGTCGGTGTGCCGCCGCCGATGATCGTGTCGTGCATCCGCACCAGGTTGCGGGCGTGACGGGACAGGTCGGTGCCAGGTTCGATCGCGCTGAACGTGCTCACTGGCCCTCCGTGTCACCCTGCTGGTCTCCGCAGCATAGGTCCAGCGCTGTGTCGTGCGCCACAACGCAACGTGATGCAACGCTTGCGTCCCCCTCACCCCCGGTGTGTGCTGGATCACAACAACGACCGGAAGGGATCGGCCATGACCGATATTCTCGAGCAGCCCACCGAGCGCACCACCGACCCGCAGCAGCGTGTGGACGTGTGGCTGCGAGATTTCGAAGCAGCGCTCGCGGCCCGTGACGTCGAGGCGGCGGCAGGCATGTTCGCCACCGACAGCTTCTGGCGAGACCTCGTCTCCTTCACCTGGAACCTCAAGACCGTCGAGGGCCGGGACGGCGTCGCCGGGATGCTGCGCGAACGTCTCGACGACACCGACCCCAGCGGCTTCCGCACCACAGAGACTCCTACGGAGGACGACGGTGTGGTCAGCGCCTGGATCGCATTCGAGACAGCCGTCGGTCGCGGCGAGGGCCATCTGCGTTTGAACGATGAGGGCGCGTGGACCCTCCTCACCACGCTGCAGGAGCTGAAGGGGCACGAGGAGGGGAAGAAGGAACGTCGCCCGCGCGGCACGAAGCACGGCGCCGACCGCGACCGCATCACGTGGTCGGAACAACGGGACGCAGAGGAGCGTGACCTCGGCTACGAGACACAGCCGTACGTCGTCATCGTCGGTGGCGGGCAGGGCGGCATCGCGCTCGGCGCGCGGATGCGTCAGCTCGGGATCCCGGCGCTCGTACTCGACAAGTACGACCGCCCCGGCGACCAGTGGCGCGGCCGATACAAGTCGCTGTGCCTGCACGACCCGGTCTGGTACGACCACCTCCCGTACCTGCCGTTCCCCGAGAACTGGCCGGTGTTCGCGCCGAAGGACAAGATCGGTGACTGGCTCGAGATGTACACCCGCATCATGGAAGTGCCGTACTGGTCGAAGACGTTGTGCACATCGGCGTCGTACGACGATGCGGCCGGCGAGTGGACCGTGAACGTCGAGCGCGACGGAGAACCGCTCGTGCTGCGGCCCAAGCAGCTGGTGATCGCGACGGGGATGTCGGGCAAGGCCAACGTGCCGAACTTTCCGGGCATGGACCGCTTCCGGGGCGACCAGCATCATTCGAGCGCGCACCCCGGGCCGGACGCCTACGCCGGAAAGAAGGCTGTGGTGATCGGAGCCAACAACTCCGCCCACGACATCTGCGGCGCACTGTGGGAAGTCGGCGCCGATGTGACGATGGTGCAGCGCTCGTCGACGCACATCGTCAAATCCGATTCCCTCATGGACCTCGGCCTCGGCGACCTCTACTCCGAACGCGCCCTGGCCAACGGAGTGACCACACACAAGGCGGATCTGACGTTCGCCTCGCTGCCGTACCGGATCATGCACGAGTTCCAGATCCCCGTGTACCAGAAGATCGCCGAACGCGACGCCGACTTCTACGAACGTCTGGAAAAGGCCGGTTTTCTTCATGATTGGGGCGACGACGGGTCGGGACTGTTCATGAAGTACCTGCGACGCGCGTCCGGTTACTACATCGACGTCGGTGCCTCGGAGCTTGTCGCGAACGGCGATGTCAAGCTCGCGCACGGCAATGTGCGGGAGCTGACCGAGAACTCCGTGATCCTCGAGGACGGCACCGAACTCGACGCCGACCTCGTCGTCTACGCAACAGGTTTCGGTTCGATGAACGGGTGGGTCGCCGACCTGATCGGTCAGGATGTCGCCGACAAGGTCGGAAAATGCTGGGGCCTGGGCTCGGACACCACCAAGGACCCCGGCCCGTGGGAGGGCGAGCAGCGCAACATGTGGAAGCCCACGCAGCAGGACGGGTTGTGGTTCCACGGCGGCAATCTGCATCAGTCGCGGCACTATTCGCTCTACCTCGCTCTCCAGCTCAAGGCGCGGTACGAGGGAATTCCGACCCCCGTCTACGGCCTTCAGGAAGTCCACCACCTGAGTTGACGCCTGGAAGCTACGCAACCGCGCGGCGCGCGGGCAGATACCGTCGGTCGACCTCGTGTACCTGTCCGCGCACCGCGCGGTCATCGGCGACGTGCCCGCCCCGCCGCGGCCGCGAGGCGAACTCGAACGGTGTCGAAGCGAAACAGCTCCGGCCACGTCCACCGCACGACCTCGAGGCCCAGTGCGCGAAGTGCGTCCTCTCGCAGCTTCTCCTTGTGGACGGTCTCCGCGGTCGCTCCGGGTTCGTCGGCCCCGTACTTGCCTCGGCCGTCGAACTCACCGACGACACCGACGTCCTTCCAGTAGAAGTCGGGCCGAGCGACGAATGCTCCGGAATCGGTGTGCAGTTCGTACTGCAACTCCGGGGTGGGTAGCCCGGCGGCGGCGATTCGCAGGCGGCTGAGCGATTCGCCGGGGCTCTCGCTCCGCCCGTCGAGAAACTCCACTGTTCGACGCGCCGCCGCGATACCCGTCCGCGTGCGGGCGGTGCTCACCGCGTCGGCCAGGAGCGGTAGCGCGTCGGGATACATCCGCAGCGCCGAATCCCCCGCGACCACCGCGTGATCGGTCTGCAGCGTTCGTGCCAGATCGACGATGGTCCGCGCGACGGAGGTCACGGGTACCCCGGCCACACTGACGACTTCGTCGGGTGGGAGGGACGTCGTGTGGACGTGCACGGTGTCGAGGCGTCGGCCACCCGACGCGCGATTGCGGCTGATGTGGAGGCGAGAGAGGTCGACGTCCCAGAGGGCCAGACCGTGCATCGCTGCAGCGGAGACGTGGCTGACGGCAGCGCCATCGGACAAGTTGCCTCGAAAGCCGAGCACCCGAACGCGATGCAGGGCTACAGGATCGAGCTCGGTCGTGCCATCGATGTAGATACCCCGCGCGACACGCCGCAATGCCCCGATTCGCAGTGCCTGACGGATCTCGTCGACGGTCGTTCCGGACGCCAGGAGTTCGGAGCGGATCAACAGTTTCGGTTCGTTCATGGTTGGCAGCGTCGCAGCCCACTGCACCGACTTCCGGCGGTTTCGTGCCCGGGCGACAATTCTGTGGATGAAGTGTGCGCCTGTGGACAACCTGCAACCGCGCGGGAATGAGGTACGAACACCGGGTCGACGCGGTGTGTCTGCCTTCGTTCCGCGCGGTTGCGGTGGATCAGGAGGTGCTGATCTCGTTCGGTGTGCGCGGCAGGGTGGCTGTGCGGATCCCGCCCGACTCGAGGTCGACGGCGTGCAACTCGTCGTTGGCCGGATCGGTGACGTACGCGGTATGCCCCTCCACGGTCAAAGCCGGGCGCGGCGACTGCCACTCGTCGGGCTCGGTCCACGGGTCGAGGACGTCGATGCGGTCGACGACGTCACCTGTTTCCGGGTCGATCACGTGCAGAGCGCCGTCGGTGCCGAGTACCAGGGCCTCGCCGTGCGGCCCCCGCCCCAGCGACCGGAACGTATAGCTCGTCCCCAGATCGACGAGTCGAAGTTGTGCGGTGCGAGTGTCGACGAGCGCGACCCGTTCCGGGCGTTCGAGCTCGGCGTCGGGGTCGGTCTTGTAGTCGCCGAGGACGATCGGTGACTCGTCGGAGCCGGCCTGATTCCCGAGCCGTCCGTACGGGTCGGGCGCGGTGACTTTCGTGAAGGTGCCGTCGCGGAAGATCACCATGCCGTCCTCGCACCCGAACACCACGGAATCGGCTGCGACGGCTTCGCCGTGTACTCCGGGGCATTCGTCGGTTCGAGCAACTTCGTTGCGGCTCTGGTCGAGAAGGACAACGCTGCTGCGACTTTCGCTGTCGCCCTCGGTGACGAGAAGCGATCCGCCGTCGATCGGCACTGCGACACCGTGATGGGCGTCCGGTGTGGTGTAGGTGTCGGTTTCGGGAAGCGGGCCGGCGGGGTCGAGGTCGTCGGGGTCCAGCAGTGCGATGTTTCCGGTGCCGTCGTCGAACAGCGCGGTGGTGCCGGCGTGCACGACGACGTGTCCGGGTTTATCGGCGGAATAGGTGAGGTCGGTGAGAGCGGGTGCGCCTGCGTAGTGGTGGCTGTGATCGCCGTGGGTGTCGCTCCAGCTGCCCGTGTCGAGGGCGCGGAAGCCGCCGGCGGTGGAGACGAACACGTGGCGGTCGTCGCCTGCGGGGCCGAGACGGTTGAACCCGTTGAGGGGAAGATCTGCGACGACGTCGAGTTCGGTCGCGTCGACGACAAGGATGCCGCCGTCGTAGGTGAGGGCCAGACGCGGCTCGGGTGAGGTGACCTCGGCTGCCTTCGGTGTGCTGGCCGGTGCGGCATCGGAGGGCTGGGTCGACGAGGAGCATCCCGCGACCAGTGCGGCCGCGAGCGCTGCAGACAGCGCGAGGCTGCCGTGGTGGATCGGTTTCATGGTGAGGAATTCAGCCAGTAATGAAAATGAATGTCAAAGTAGATAATGCATACTGTTGCATTCGTGTCTCTACGACACGCGCTAGAGGAACTCAGAATCCCCTGACATCGTCGTTACCATCGACCGATGGACCCGGTCCGCAACCCGTACGCCCCCGGCGCGGGGCAGCGCCCACCCGAACTCGCAGGCCGCGAGAAGCAGCTCACGGCCTTCGACGTGGTGCTCGAACGCATCGCGCGGGGAAGGCCCGAACGCAGCGTCGTACTTACCGGCCTCCGAGGGGTCGGCAAGACCGTGCTGCTCAACCACCTGCGTTCCCTTGCGATCGCCAAGAGCTGGGGCACCGGCAAGATAGAAGCCCGCCCCGATCAAGGCCTGCGCCGGCCCTTGTCGTCTGCACTCCACATGGCGGTCCGCGAGATCGCCGCGGCACATCCCGATCCGGAATCCGTCGACTACTTCCTCGGCGTACTCAAGTCGTTCGCGCTGCGCGCCACCGCGGACAAGGGCATGCGTGAACGCTGGCAGCCCGGCATCGACGCCCCGGCCGTCAAGGGTCGCGCCGACTCCGGCGACATCGAGATCGACCTCGTCGAACTGCTCGTCGACGCCGCCGGTCTCGCCCGCGACGTGGGTGTCGGCATCGCCCTGTTCATCGACGAAATGCAGGACCTCCATCCCGACGACGTCTCCGCCATCTGCGGCGCGTGCCACGAACTGAGCCAGGACGCCGCGCCGCTGATCGTCGTCGGCGCGGGACTGCCGCACCTGCCCGCCGTGTTGTCGGCGTCCAAGTCGTACTCCGAGCGGCTGTTCACCTACCACCGCATCGACCGTCTCGACCGCGCCGCCGCCGACCATGCCCTGATAGCGCCCGCAGAACGCGAAGAGGTCGAGTTCACGCGGGAAGCACTCGACGTGCTGTACGAAATGGCCGACGGATACCCGTATTTCGTGCAGGCATACGGAAAGGCCACGTGGGACGTCGCCGCGTCGAGTCCGATCACCCCCGACGACGTGCGGGTCGGTGCGCCCGACGCGGAAGAGGAACTCGCCGTCGGGTTCTTCGGATCCCGTTACGAGCGGGCCACTCCGGCCGAACGTGAATACATGCGCGCGATGGCCGAACTCTCCGGCGACGACGGCCCGGTTCCCACCGCGAAGATCGCGGTGGAACTCGGCCGTAAACCGGCGTCGCTGTCGCCGGCACGCGACGGCCTCATCAAGAAGGGTCTGATCTACTCGGCCGAACGTGGATCCATCGGATTCACCGTGCCGCACTTCGGGAAGTACCTTCGTGCTCAAACAGACTGAGCTGCGCACGTAGCCGCGTCAATGCGCGGTGTTGTGCCACCCGCACGGCGCCGGGTGTGGTGCCGAGCATGAGCGCGGTGCGTTCGGTGCTGTAGCCGCGGAAGATCCGTAGAATCACGATCTGCCGCTGCTGTTCTGGCAAAAGTTCGACGAAACGGCGTGCAGCTGAGGCGAGTTCGCTGTCGAGAATGTCCTCGTCGGGTGCAGGTTCGTGTATCTCGTGGACCGACGCCACTGGACGTACGGCGTTGCGCCGCGCATCGACGACCTTGTTCGCCGCGATCGCGAACGCGAACCGCAGCACCGACCCACCTCGATCGTCGTATCGGGGGAGCGCGCGGACCAGGGCCAGACAGGTTTCCTGTGCGACGTCCTCGGCGGGTGTGTGCGCCCGGGTCTGCTCGTCCATGCGTGCGGTGCAGAACTGCAGGACGTGCGGGCGTACACAGCTCACCACGGTGCCGATCGCGTGCGGTTCACCGGCGACGGCGCGCGGCACCCAGTGGCGGAGCAGGAGTTCGGTGTCTTTGTCGGCCATGGCGGTGGTCCTCTCGGGTGGTGTGGATGTCACACCACCTTCCGCCGCGGAGTGGCCGCGCACTACCGACCCTCGGGTGGGTTATTCGTCCACCCACTCCACGGTGGCGTCGAGTGATGCCCGATCGGTGCGGCAGGTGTTGGCCGGATGTGCGCCGTCGGCGTAGCCGAATGCGATGGCGCAGACGACGTCGCGGTCGTCGCCGATGTTCAACTCGCGCCGCAACGCGGTCCCGGCCATCGGTACAGCGGCCTGCGGGACAGCCGCGATCCCGAGAGATTGGGCGGCGAGCAACAGGGTCGAGACGTAGCCGCCGCAGTCGACCGCGCCGTACACCCCGAGTGCCTTGTCGGTGGTGATGATGGCGACGTGCGGTGCGCCGAAGAATCGGTAGTTCTCGAGCATCTGCTCGGTGCGGCGCGCGTAGTCGTCGCGGGCGATGCCGAGCGCGTTGTACAGCGCATATCCGGCGCCACGACGACGTTCTGCGTACTCGCCCCGGTATTCGACCGGTCCCGGGATGTCGGGGTCGAGTTCGCCGGACGAGGCTTGCGCGTGGAGTGCCTCACGAAGGCGTTCGATTGCATCTCCGCTGATCAGGTGCACACGCCACGGCTGGGAGTTGCACCACGACGCAGTGCGCTGCCCCATCTGCAGCATGCGTTCGATGTCCTCGCGCGGAACCTGCTTGTCCAGGAAGCCGCGGCAGCTGTAGCGGGAGTCGAGGAGGGTCGACAACATCTCTGCATTGCTGGTCATGCAGATCACAATGACACAGGTCAGGAGTTAGCGATCGTTCAGGGGCGTGCACCACGTCCGTCACCGACGTGCCACCGACCTTCGGATCATCGTCGGCCCACGTTCGCCCGATGCGTATATCGCGACGGTGCACGGGACTCGATTCGAGCAGGATTGTGTTCTCTACATCGTTCTAGTGGCTTTCCGAGAGATGGAGATAATCCGCTGATCGTCATGCTCCACACCGGTCGCCTCACCGGCGTGTGAGACTGCAGGAATGGGAACGACCGATCAGCCGCTTCTCGGGGAATCGTGGCGTACGGACCTCTTCGACATCCCTGCTTATCTGAGCGCTGTCGATGTCCACCCCGCCGAACCGACACTCGAACTACTCGAGGAGCTACACGGGAAACACGTTCGTACTTTTCCCTTCGGGAACGTCGACGTGTTGCTGGGTGCCCACCCCGGTGTCGCGCCGGACGTCGTCCAGAACCAACTGATTCGACGACGTCGGGGCGGATACTGCTTCGAGCACTCGCAGATCTTCGCGGCGGCGCTCGAACACCTCGGGTTCTCGGTACGTCGGTCACTGGGCCGCGTCCACGCCCTGAGCAACGCCCGCACGCACATGACGGTGATCGTGACGATTGCCGGTGATAGATGGCTGTGCGACCCGGGATTTGGATTCAGCATCACCGGGCCGATCGCGTTGAAGGACGGTGCCGTCCGCGTCGAGGGAGATCGCGAGTTCGGGATGCGAGAACTCACCGATCAGGGCAACACCGTCTGGGCACTCAACCGTGGCGGCAAGGCCGAGCACTACGCCGACGAGAGTCCGGTGCATCCCGCCGACGTCAGGGCCGGGCATTTCGTCACGTCGCGTGAGGAGAATTCGCCGTTCGTGAATCACCTCATGGTGATGCGACACATGCCGTACGCCCACGTGACACTTACCGAGAGCGCGCGCACGGTCCGAGCCCCGGGCAGGGAAACCGAGCACACAGAACTGTCGGTCGCCGAAGTCGTCGACACCGTCCTCGAGCTCGGAATCCTGCTGGATGAGGAGGAGGTCGACGCGCTGACCACCGTGGTGACACGGCTGCGGAAGAACGGGTGAAACGTCAGACGATGTCCTGTTCGTGCCCGGCCGCAACCCTGCGCAGCCCGCGATACGCTTCGGCGGGCGAACGACGGCCCGCGACCACGGCCTCGACCTCGGCTGCGATGGGCATCTCGACGTTGTACTCGCGCGCGAGTTCCATCACCGTCGGTGCGGTCTTGACGCCCTCGGCGACCTGACCGAGCTCTGTGAGTGCCTCGTCGAGGGTCAAGCCGCGTGCCAGCGCCTCACCCACCCGCCGGTTCCGCGACGCTGGGCTCGTGCACGTGGCGATCAGATCTCCGATCCCGGTCAGACCCGCGAACGTACGCGGGTCGGCGCCCATCGCCTCCCCGAGCCGTGTCATCTCGGCAAGCCCTCGGGTGAGGACCATCGCCCGCGTGTTGTCGCCCACCCTGAGACCTTCGGCCATGCCCGCAGCGATCGCGACGATGTTCTTGAGGATGCCACCGAGCTCGCATCCGAGCACATCGGTGTTGCGGTACACGCGAAACACTTTCGATGCGAACAGCGGCTGCAACGCAGTCGCCACCGAATCGTCCTGGATCGCCACCACCGACGCCGCCGCCATGCCGTCGGCGATCTCGCCGGCGATGTTCGGTCCCGACAACAAACCGACGGGGTGGCCGGGCAGGCACTCCGCCACCACCTGGGTAGGCCGCAATCGGGTGCCTGGTTCGAGACCTTTCGCCAGCGACAGGATCGGAACCCAGGCGCGTAGCCGATCGGCGATCTGCTCGAGCGCCGTGCGGACCGCGTGCGACGGCACGCCCACCACCAGCACGTCGGCTTCCTGCGCGGCCTCAGCGATGTCCGACGTTGCGCGTAGCCCCTCCGGAAGCTCACGGTCGCCGAGATATCGGCTGTTGCGGCGGGTTTCGTTGATCTCGGCAGCCGTGTCGGGATTACGTGCCCACAGCAGGGTCGGGGTGTTGCGCGCAGCGAGTCCCGCGACCGTGGTGCCCCACGATCCTGAGCCGAGTACGACGACGCGAACCGGGCGTGCCATGGGGTGATCCCTTCGTCAGTGATGTTCAGAACAGACTCTCACCTGCCGTATCGAGGTGCGGGATGATTGCCGGACTCCGTGTCGGACAAACATCGGCGTGTTGTCACCGGCCGAGTAGTTCCGACACCGTCACGAACCGGTATCCCTGCGGCGCGCAGGCCGTCGACGATCCCGGGGATCGCCTCGAGCGACGACGCCCGCGACGGATACATCACGTGCAGCAGGATCATCGAGCCGGGACGCGTCTCGTCCAGGGCGATGCGGACGATCTCGTCGGTATCGGACGAGGCCGAGTCCGGTTCGACGTCCCACATCACCGTGGTGCGGTCGTGCGAGTCGAGATATCGGGGAAGCGCGAGGAGTTTCTTCCCGTAGGGAGGCCGGAAGGTGATCTCTCCGTCGTAGCCGGCAGCGCGGATCGCGGTGTCGGTGCTCTCGATCTCCTGTGCGACGGTGTCGCCTCCGACGAATACCATCCTGCGATGCGTCTCGGTGTGATTGCCGAGTTCATGACCGGACTCGACGATCGCATGACCCAACTCCGGCTGCTCGGTCATCTCACGGCCCGTCACATAGAAGGTGGCCGGTACATCGGCGTCTTGACTCGTGCGCGCGGTGTCATGCGGGCATGGTGCCAGAGCCCGATTCGCTACGCGGCGTGGGGATCGGTCCAATCCTGGCGCTCGAGCAGCCACGACACTGCCACGCCGCCGACGATCCCCCAGAAGGCTGCACCGATGTTGAAGAACATCACGTCGGACGCGGTGACGATGAACGCGATGAGCGCGCCCATCGTGTAGCGGCGGCCGAACCCTGCGACGAACGCGCCCTGTAGGGCCTTGAGCATCGCCAGACCACCGAGCACCGCCACGAACGACGCGGGTGCCGCGATCATCCACCGCACGAACAACGGCGCGAACAGACCGAAGACGATCGCCAGCCCGCCGCATGCCAACGCCGCGGTGTACTGGCGGGACCGCTCACCCGACGCGGTCAACAGCGCGTTGGTCGGTCCTGTCAGGCACGTCGACACCGCTCCGACGCACGCGGCGGGGAACGACCACAGTCCGCACATGATCGTGGAGATGTTGATCGGAGGGTTGTGACCGGCCGACCGCAGCACCGCGACGCCCTGCCCGTTCTGCACCACGATGACGGTGATCGCGAGGGGCAGAACCAGTTCGACGATCGCCGACCAGGTGAACACCGGTGCGGTGAACACCGGTGCGGCGAGGACGTTTCCGCTACCGGGTTCGGGTTCGAACCGGCCCGAGAACGCGACCGCGATGGCGCCTGCGAAGAGAGCACCCAGAATCGGTGGCATCCACCGGCCGAGCGCACCCACGGCGCTGAGTAGCAGGAACACCACGATCATCGGCACGGCGATCGCGAAATCGGAGCCCAGTGCCTTCACCAGGTTCGTGCCGAACGACAGGAAGACACCCGCGACCATCGCCATGACGATGGGCATGGGAAGCGCCTCCATGACGCGGCGGACGAGGCCCGTTACACCCAGCACGGTGATCAACGCGGCCGTGACGAAGAAGGCTCCGACCACCTCGGCCCAGCTCAGATGAGTGAGGGCGCCACCGACGAGAATCGTGCCGGGGATGGTCCAGAAGAATCCCAGCGGCTGCCGGTAGGCCAGGCTCATCGCGATCGTGAGGATGCCGTTGAGAACGAAGACCCCGAAGATCCACGACGCCAACTCTGCCTGCGACAGTCCGCCGGCGGCGCCGGCGGCGAGAATGACCGCAACCGGGCCTGTGCACGAGAAGATCAGACCGATGAGGCCGTTCGATGCGTACTTGGGTCCGAAGTCGCGCAACACTTCCGACGGTCGGATCCACGGCCGAGACGGTCGCTCGAACAGATCCGTATCGGGATGCGTGGCTTCGTCGACGGCAGTCACCGGGTTGTCTCCTTATTCTTCTTGCCGGAAGCGGGCGGCGAGTTCGCTGCGTGAGCGGATGCCGAACTTCGCGTAGACGCGGGTCAGGTGGTACTGGACTGTCTTCACCGACAGGAACAACTCCCCGGCCACTTCCTTGTTGGTGTGGCCCGATGCGACCAGGGTCGCGACGGCGCGTTCCTGAGGGGTCAGCGTCGACACGTGTGCCTTCCCGCGGGGGGAGTCGTTGTCGCCTGCTTTCAGCCCGCCGGCCTTGAGTTCGCGGTCGCAGCGTTCGACGTACGAGGTTGCGCCGAGCGTGGAATACAATTCGCGGGCGCTACGGATCACGGCGTCGGCGTCGCGCCTCCGGCCGGCTCGACGGAGCGTCTGCCCGTAGGCGAAGTTGATACGCGCACGCTCGTACGGCGTCGGCAGTGTGGCGATCTTGTCGAGCGCGGATTCGAAACTCTCGCGCGCGGAATCGATGTCGCCGCGCGAGCCGTGGATGCGTCCGCGGACGTATCCGAGTCGTGCCTGAGCCGAACGGTGTTGCCGGTCGGCGGCGCGCTCCTCGTGGGGCACGAGGAAGGCATCGGCTTCGTCCACGCGACCCGTCATGACCAGAGCGTTGCCGTGCAGGTCTGCCCAGGGCCAGAAGCCGGGTTCGTCGACCGCCTCCCGGTGCTGCAGCGCAACGAGGGGTTGCAGTTGGCGCAGCACACCTTCGTAGTCGGCCGCAACCTCTGCGCACTGTGCTGCTGCAATGCAGGACGGCACCAGCATGATCGAGTAGTCGTTGGGGCCCGACCTGCCGCGACGCAGATGCTCGACGGCGGCGGGCCAGTTTCCGCGCAACGCCTGGACCTGAGCTCCGGTCCAGTGCACGAGGGGCCGAAGGAGGTCAAGGCCGGTCGAATCCAACTGTGCCGCAGCACGGTCGACAGTCCTGATCGCGTCACTCCATGCCCCGAGTGTGAACTGAGTGCGCGCGAGCCACGCTTGCGCCCACAGTGAGATCCGTAACGACCCGCCGCGAAAGGTTGTGGGTTCGGCGGCCTCCAATTCTGTGCGGGCGCGGTCGGGTTCGTCGAGTGCGAGCGCAAGCCACCCCTCCGCCATGCGGATTCGTTGGCTTTGTGCGCCGAGACGAGTCTGGTCCGACAGCGCGGCGTAGGACTCACGCGCTTCGACGATCTGCCCGGTCATGCCCAAGCCGAGGCCACGGATCGCCAGTGCTTCCACCGACGCCGGTGTGTTCTCCGGTACGAGTTCCGACGCGCGGTCGGCCCACCATACGAGGTCCCCACCGCGCATCCGGGCCAGGGAGTGGAGCACCATCCGGTGAGCGATCATCGCGGCCTGTTCGGGGTCGGATGCCGGATCCTCCAACATGTCCCATGCCTCGGTCAGGAGATCGTGGGCTTCGGCCGCGCGTCCTCGCTGGATGGCCAGATAGCCGAGCACCGCGTTGCGCCTCGGTCCACCCGGGACGCTTTCGATCTCGGGAATGAAGGTCTGGGCCTGGGGGAGGTCCGCAGCGCCGGTGAGTGCGTCGACCCCGCGGATCAGCCTCGACGTGCGAAGTTCGCGTTCGGGCGTGATACGACTCGCTGTGATGAGACCCTCGGCCGCCTGCGACCACGCGCCGTCCCTCGCACGTTGGCGCGCATACTGATCGAGTCGATCGGCGAGAGTGCGGTCGGCAGTAGGTGTCGCCGACACCAGGTGGAACAGGGCTTCACCCTCATCGTCGACGATGGCCGCTGCGCGCAGGTGCAGTTCGCGCCAGCGCGCAGGCCCGATGTCGTCGGTGATCGCGGCAGCCGTCATCGGATCGGGAAACGACAGGGTGACGACTCCTCGATATTCGCGCATCATGAGCAGGTCTGCGCCGCCGGCCTCGTCGAGTAGTGGTGTGGGGTCGTCGATGTCGGCGAGATCTGCGGCCGGAGCGAGCGGTGTCCCGCTGCCGAGGATTGCAGCTGCCTCGACGAGGGACCGTGTTTCGGCCGTGCAGCCCATCAGTGCTCGACGGACCGTGGTGGCGTGTTGTTGCGGTGCCGGGAAGCGGGCTTGCCACCGTTGCCACTGGATGCGGGGAATCTCGTCCAGCAATTGGAGGATGGCCCGCGGATTCCCGAGGGTGTGATCGCGCAGGCGCTGCGCGGTCCACGGTGACAGATCCACTCCGACACGGAGCAGTGCGAGTTGTGCGATGTCGGCGGAGGCGAGCGCACCCACGTAGACGGTATCGGCGCGGTGCGACGACAGGATGTGCACGGTGGCGTCGACGACCCCCTCCGGAAACACATCCGGAACGATCCACAACATCAGGATCGAATGCCGGTGTGCGCGCCTGATCATCGACGAGAGTGCCTGGAGGGATTCGGTGTCCGACCAGTGTGCGTCGTCGACGACGATGATCGTGGGCGTGTGGACGGACTCGAGGAAGGTGTGTGCAGCGTCGATGGCATCGTCGCCTGTCACCGATGCCTGCATCAGTTGTTCGAGCACACCCCAGGGATGGCCTGATTCCCATGTCGCACCGGAGGCGCTGCGTACTGACAGATCTCGGTGGCGATCGGTGAAACCGCGTACGAGTGAGCTTTTTCCGATGCCCGGCGGCCCCTCGACGAGGGCGAGCGCGGAAGATCCGGCTCGCGCCCCGTCGAGGAGTCGATCGAGCTGAGAGAGCTCGTGTTCACGTCCGACCAGCATCGAATTGTCCGTCACGCATCCACGGTAGTACCGCTAGGAGCGGCCGGAAGGTCGATCCGCCTGTTGTGCTGCAGCGGACGGGGAACGAAGAGCGTGACGAGCCCACCTGCGAGGGCGATCACCGCGAAGATGTAGAAGTTCACGTTGTTTGCGAAACCCGCGCCGATCAGCAGGCCGCCGATGATCGGGCCGACGATGCCGCCGAGCCGGCCGAATCCGGCGCACCATGCGACACCTGCTGCGCGAGCGGGAGTGTCGTAGTAGTTGGACACGAACCCGTACACGAGCACCTGGGTGCCGATCGTGCCGACACCGGCGATCGCGACGGCGGTGAGGAGCACGGGCAGCGGGAACCCGAGGGTGAGCATCACCAGTGCGACTGCGGCGAGGAAGAAGGTGGTCACGATGACGGATTGCGGACCACGGCCATCGGCGATCTTCGAGGCGATCAGACCGCCGACGATCGCACCGCCGTTGAGGACGAGCAGGAATGCGAGCGATCCGTCGGCGTTGTAGCCGGCGTCGGCCATGATCTTCGGCAGCCAGGTGTTCAGGCCGTAGGTCAGGAGTAGGCCGGCGAAGCTCATCATGCCCAGCAGGCCGGTGCCGAGTGCGTACTTCCTGGTGGCGAGCGCAGGGAAGCCGATCTTCTCGGTCGGAGCTGTAGGTGCAGCCGTCGGCATCGGGAAACCGAATTTATCGCAGATGGTCTGTGCCTTGTCGAGGCGGCCGCGGGACACCAGCCACGCCGGGGATTCGGGGAGTTTGACCAGCGCGATCGGAAGCAGGATCACCAGCGGCAGGGCACCGATGAGGAAGAGGCCGCGCCATCCGATGGCGTCACGGAGAAGGATCGCGAGCAGCGAGGCGAGCACACCGCCGGCGGGGACACCGCTGTAGACGATGGCGTTGAACAGGTTGCGCTTGCCGGGCGGGGCGAACTCCGCGACGACGGCACCCGCGGTGGCGACGAGGCCGCCGACACCGATACCGGTGAAGAAGCGCAGACCACCGAACGTCGCGATGCTGGTGGAGAAGGCTGCGGCGCCCATACCGACCGAGAACCACACGATGTTGATGAGCATCATCCGGCGGCGGCCGACGCGGTCGCCGAATGCGCCGGTGACGAGGGCGCCGACCATGACGCCGATGAGGGCGTAGGAGCCGAGCGCACCGCCCTGCTGAGCCGAGATCTCTCCGAGTTGGGTGGGGTCGGCCATCAGGGTCGGGAGGACGGTTCCGTACACGACGAGGTCGTAGCCGTCGAAGATGATCGCGAGGGTGGCGAGAGCGACAATCCAGATGACGCTTCGCTTGTGCTGTGGACTGGCCCAGGTCTGTGTGGTTTGGGTCATGGCGGGCTCCGGTTTGTGTGAGGGGTCACAAATGTTCTCGGGCAAAAAAGGGGCCTCACCAGCAGGGAAGGCCCACTGGTGAGGCCCGGCGATGTTGGGACGGTCGGAATGTTCCGGCTGTCAGCCTTGGTCGCCTCCGGCAACGGGAAGGACCGATCCGGTGATGTACGAGGCCTCGTCGGAGGCCAGGAAGGTGATCGCCGCGGCTTGTTCGTCGAGCGAGCCGTACCGCTTGAGCAGCGAGGAGTCGACGGTCTGGTCCACGATCTGCTGGTACCAGGCCTTCTCCTGCTCGGACTGTGGGGAAGGCCCGCGCGCGACCCGCCGCTCCGGTGCGACGGTGCCGCCGGGAGCGGTGGCCACCACGCGGATGCCGTACGGCGACAGCTCCAGCGCGAGTGCCGAGGTGATTGCGTTGACGCCGCCCTTCGCCGCCGCATACGGAACACGGTTGACGCCGTGGGTCGCCACGGAGGAGACGTTGACGATCGTCCCGGACTGCTGGCCGATGAGATACGGAGCCGCCGCGCGGCACGACCACAGAGTGGGGAACAACGACCGGCGGATCTCCTTCTCGATCTCGTCGGGCGCGTAATGCTCGTACGGCTTGGCCCAGATGGTTCCACCGACCACATTGATGAGCACATCGATCCGACCCGCTTCGCGGACCGCGAACGCGAGTGCTTCCTCGGCGCCTTCGAAGGTCTCGAGGTCGGCTGTCACCGAATGGGCCTTGCCGCCATCGGCCCGCAGGGTTTCTGCGACCTCGTGGACGAGCTCGGCACGGTCGACGAGGACGACCTCCCCGCCTTCTGCCGCGACACGGGTCGCGACCGTGAGGCCGATGCCCTGCGCGGCACCGGTGATCGTCAGGCATTTGCCGTCGAATCGGCCGGGGAAGATCTTCGCCTCGCTCATCGCGCACCTGCTGTCGCGCCCTCGGCGATCGCCCGACGCATGGTCTCCTTGGCGTGGCCTGCGTGGGCGATCATCAGCTCGCGGGCCGCGGCCTTGTCGTTCTTCTCGTACGCCTCGACGAGCTGCATGTGCTCGTCCACGATGTGCCCTTCGATCCAGTGCGCATCGCGCAAGACCTGGTACATCAGCTGCGTCACCTCGAGGCGGTTGTATGCCTCGAGCAGTACCGGGTTGGTGCAGCAGCGGAACAGGAACTCGTGGAACGCGGCGGTCGTGTCGGTGAACGCCGCGGCGTCGGTGAAGTGGTCGCCTTCGACGGATGCGCCGGATGCCTCCGCGAGAATCCGGAACTCGACGAGCTGCTCCGGGGTGAGCCGGCCGATGGTGAGTTCGAGGACGCCGAGTTCGAGCGCCATGCGCGCGTCGAACTGCTCGTCCGATTCCGCGAGCGGGGGGTGTTCCTCGCCGATCTCGTAATTACCCGGCGATGCGGGGGTCTCGAGCGCGACGGGCCGTCCCGTTTCGGAGGCAGCCTTCTCTGCGGCGGCCTTTTCGGCATCTGTGGGTGCCGGTGCGGTCGCGCCACCCGAGGTCGCCGACGTGTTGAACTTCTCGAAGTAGAAGTTTGCCGGTGTGATGTCGTTGTCCGACAGGTGGTTACGCACCGCTTCGACCATCGGCGGAGGTCCGCACAGGTAGATGTCGACATCTCCGTCGTTGAGGTGCTGCGGCTCGAACAGGCCCGTCACGTAGCCCTTGTTCGGGGCCGACGAGTCCTTGTCGGCGACGCAGTAGTCGAACGAGAAGTTCGGCAACGCCTTCGTGTATTCCTGCAGCTTCTCGAGCTCGACGAGGTCGTGATCGAACGTGACACCGTAGATGAGGTGCACCGGATGGTCGGTGCCCTCGCTCTGGACCTTCGACAGGATCGACAGCAGCGGAGCGAGCCCGGTGCCGCCGGCGAGCAGCAACGACGGGCGCTTGCGTTCGCGGAGGAAGAAGCTGCCGAACGGGCCGGTGAACTCGAGGGTGTCGCCCACCTGAGCGCGATCGCGCAGGTATTCCGACATCAGACCGCCCTCGGTGATCTTCACCAGGAACGCCAGCGAATTGTCGTGCGGGCCGGTGCTGAACGAGTACGAGCGCGTCGCCTGCTTACCGGTGCCGTCGTCGCTGTCGGGCACCCCGATGTTGACGTACTGCCCGGGCAGAAACACCAGGTCGTCGCGGTTCTCGATCTCCACAGTGAACCCGACGACACTCTCGGAGAAACGATTCAGTTCGGTGATCGTCGCGGTGTACGAAGCGGCCGCGGTCTTCGCGACCTCCGAGGTGCTGGCGATCTGCACGACCAGATCGGACTCGGGCATCATCTGACACGGCAGGCAGTAGCCTTCTTCGGCTTCCTCGTCGGTCAGCGCGTCTTCGATGTAGTCGCCGCCGTCGAAAGTGCCGGATTCACAGAATGCCTTGCAGGTGCCGCACGCGCCGTCGCGGCAGTCGAGCGGGATGTTGATCCGCGCCTTGTACGACGCATCGGCGACGGTCTCGTTCGGCTTGACCTTGATGAAGCGGGTGACCCCGTCCTCGAAGCTCAATGCCACCTGGTACGTCATGGTGTCCAAGCCTCCTTTCGTGATTCGGGGGTGCTAGACGACGTAGACGTCGACGATGTGGTGGATGTAGTCGTTCTTCAGGATGATCTTCTTCTTCTTGATCACCGGCTGATCACCCGAGACGTCGAGGGTGATGAACGTCGTACCGAAGTAGGTGTCCGTCGTGTTGTACCGGAAGTACAGCGAGAACCAGTTGTGGCGCAAGTCGATCTCGGTGCCGCGACGCTCGAGTATCTCGACGTTGGTGATGTTGTGGCCGGTGCGCGGTTCGGGCAGCGACGTCGACGACGAGCGGTCGGTGCGGATGCGGAACACGCGGTCTTCCAGCCCGCCCCGGTTGGGGTAGTAGATCAGCGAGATCTCGGACTGTGGATCTTCGGTGATCCGCCCGTCGTCGTCCCAGGCAGGCATCCAGTACTCGGCTTCGGGGTGGTAGCACTCGAGCCACTTCTCGAACTCGCGGTCGTCGAGCAGCCGCGCTTCCTTGTAGAGGAACTGTTCGATGTCGGTCTGCGTCAATTCTGTTGCAGTAGTCATTGTTCCGGTTCCTCTCAGTGCGCGGTGGTCTTGGCGGACTCGGCTGCCAGCTCTGTGTCGACGGCCTTGCGCATCGTCTCGAGCCAGTAGCTGTGCTGGATCGGGTAGAGGCCCTCATCTTCGGTTTTCACGCCGCTGGACAGGACATCTTTCATACCAAGATCTTTCGCGACCTGATCCGGTCCGGTGAGCACGTGGGTGGCGCCGCGGCTCATGTCGTTCCACGGTGCGGTCGTCGCCATGTACGTCTTCTGGCAGGATCGGAACTCTTCGAGGTCGTCGGGAGTCGCCATGCCGGTGGCGTTGAAGAAGTCCTCGTACTGGCGGATGCGGTTGGCGCGAGCCTCGGCGCTTTCGCCCTTCGGGGCGATGCAGTAGATCGTGACCTCGGTCTTGTCGACCGAAATCGGCCGCAGGTGCCGGATCTGCGACGAGAACTGGTCCATGATGTACACATTCGGGTACAGGCACAGGTTGCGCGACGCGCCCACCATGAACTCGGCCTTCTTCTCGCCGTGCTCCTTCGCGAGTTCGTCCTTGCGCGGGTAGAGCGGGCGGTCCTCGGGGTTGCCCCACCACATCCACAGCAACAGGTGTCCGTGGTCGAACGAGTAGTAGCCGCCGCCCTGCTTGCCCCAGGTGCCCGCGTCCATCGCCTTGGTCTCGTTGGCGGACTCACCGGCGCCGCGGCGTGCGGTGGTGGCGGCGTAGTTCCAGTGGGTCGCCGACACGTGGTAGCCGTCGGCGCCGTTCTCCGCCTGCAGCTTCCAGTTGCCGTCGTAGGTGTAGGTAGACGATCCGCGCAGTACCTCGAGACCCTCGGGGGACTGGTCGACGAGCATGTCGATCATCTTCGTGGTGTCGCCCAGGTGCTCTTCCAGCGACTTGACGTCGGGGTTGAGCGAACCGAACAGGAACCCGCGGTAGCTCTCGAACCGGGCGACCTTCGTCAGATCGTGGCTGCCGTCGGTGTTGAACTGCTCCGGGTAGCCGGCGTCGCGCGGGTCCTTGACCTTGAGCAACTTGCCGTTGTTACGGAACGTCCAGCCGTGGAAGGGGCATGTGAACGTCGTGCGGTTGTCCGTCTTACGGCGGCACAGCATCGCGCCACGGTGGCTGCACGCGTTGATCAGGGCGTGCAGTTCGCCTTCCTTGTCGCGGCTGATGACGACGGGCTGACGGCCGATGTTGGTGGTGAAGTAGTCCCCGACATTCGGCACCTGACTCTCGTGCGCGAGGTACACCCAGTTGCCCTCGAAGATGTGCTTCATCTCGAGCTCGAAGATCTCTTCGTCGGTGAAGACGTCGCGGCGGACCTGGTAGCGCCCGGTTGCGGGGTCTTCGACGAGGGCGCCCTCGAGGTTGTTGCGCACGTGTTCCACGGTGTCGGTCATGGGGATCCTCCAGTGTCGCGTAGTTCCCGGGACGAACAGGGTTGCTGTCCGAGGAAGTCCCGGACGGGCTGTCGTGCGGGACTCGGAGACATGCCGTGTCCGGTGGGGTTCGGACGGGCAGTGTCCGGCATTACTACTACCCTGACAGGCTGTGTTCGCGGTCACACCGGGCAATTGCCTAGTGATACCTAGGACCCGAGGCCCGAGGGACGAAGTGCCCTGGACAGCCCTGGGCAGCCCTGAACGGCCGAAAGTCACCTTCATACATTCGAGGCGCATGAAGGTGCCATTCGGCCGTTCGGCGAGCGGGAGCCTACTTGGCGGCGGTGAACTTCTCCCGCCGGATCCGCCGAGGCGACATGCGGCGTCGCTTGAACGACTTCACCGACGCTTCCACAAACCTTTCCGATCCGCAGATGTATCCGGTGAATTCCTTCGCCGACGCGACGTCCTCCACGAAAGCGTCGGTGACGTACCCTTCCCGGTCTCCACCGTTCTCGCGGCTCACACACGTGACATACCGGAACCCGGAATGCCTGCTCTCGACCTCGCGGAAGAAATCGGCGTCGTACACATCGGCGCAGGTACGCACCCCGTGGTACAGCAGGATTTCCCGATCCGGATTCTGCGCGAGCGCATGACGGACGATGCCCTTGAGTGGTGCGAGACCGGTGCCGCCACCGAGTAGCGCCATCGGTCCGGTGCTCTCCTCGTCGAAGGTGAAATCGCCGTACGGGCCGGTCATGTCGACTCGATCACCCACCTCGATCGATCCGAACAGCCACTCGGAGGCCACTCCGCCGGGCTGCCGTCGCACGTGCAGTTCGAGCAGTTTCGGTTCCGTCGGCGGGTTGGCGAGGGAGTACTGGCGTTTCGTCGAGGTCTTCGGCACGGTGACATCGACGTACTGCCCCGCGGAAAATGTGAGGGGTTCGTCGAGCGTCAGCAGCACTCGTCGTGTGTCTGCGGCGATATCGCGCACCTCGGAGACTGTGGCAACGAAGTCGTGTAGCACGTGCGTGGACGTGAGCTCCTCTGCGATCGGCGGGTCGATCCTGGTATCGCTGCAGGGCGTGGCCTGGCAGGCCAGTGCGAAGCCGGCTGAGCGTTCGTCCGACGAGAGCGTGTTCTCGGGCGAGTCCCGGTGATCGACCGATCCGGATCGGACTTTGATCTTGCAGGTGCCGCATGTTCCTTGGTTGCACGAGTTGGGCATCCACACGCCGCTGCGCAGGAACGCGTCCAGAAGGGGTTGATCGGGGCCGCAGTCGACCGATGTGGCGCCGGTAGTGACGGTGTACGACATGTCAGACCTCCCAGGTTGCGTGCAGCGAGGTGGGACCGCGGAAGCCCCAGCCCCAGAACTCGACGTCCTCGCTCGTGTCACGTTCGAGATTGGGGATGGTTTCGAGCAGTTCTTCGAGCCCGATACGGCAGACATGGTTCGCGAAGTAGATGCCCGCGCAGGCGTGGTTGCCGGTGCCGAACGCGAGGTGGGGTAGCGGCGGTCGCGTCATGTCGTACTCGGTGGGGGCTTCGAACGTGTCGGTGTCGTGGTTGGCCGATCCGTAGGAGAGGATGACGACCGACCCTTCGGCGACCTCTGTTCCGGAGACCACGGTGTCGCGCTTGGCGATTCGGGCGGTTCCCGACCAGATCGGCGAGGTCCAGCGCATTCCCTCGGCGATGGCACGGGGGATCAGATCGGGTTCGTCGACGACGGCCTCGAACTGCTCGAGGCGAGTGAACAGGCCGGCCAGTGTCGACGACATGGCATGCCCCGGTTCCTGCATGGCGCCGAGGAGGAACACGTAGAGCGTCGGGTAGATGTAATCGCGGTCGCGGGTCTTCCCCTCGGGCATGCCGTCGTGCAGCCAATGCGAGATGGCGCTGTCGTCCGGATGCTCGATCCAATGGTCGATCAGCGGATCGACGATCGACTGGATCTCGGCCTTGGCGGCGTCACCCTCGTCGAATCGTTTCTGGTCGGTGAAGTTGCCGTCGGCATCGACTGCGGCATTCGTGAACGAGTCGGACAGCTTGTGGAACCATTCGCGAAGTGTGGCGGAGCTGACGTCCTTCAGACCGAGTAGATCGCCGAGTGCGCGGACGCTGAGCGGTTCGCAGTACTGGGTGACGAGATCGGCCCTCCCGTCCGCTTCGAACTCCTCGAGGTAATGCTGGGCGATCGGTCGGACGAGGTCTTCGACCCACCGATCGACTTCGCTCGGCTGCAGCGCCGGCTCGACCATCGACCGCAGATCTTCGTGGATATCGCCGTTGACACCGATGATCGCCGGATGCCCGAATGTGCGGCCACCGGCCGGGGTGATGATCCCTTCGAAGTCGTCACTGTTCGCGATCGTGCGGCACGCTTCCGTTGTCGACGCGACGAATGCCCCCAGCACGGGCACGAATGCGATGGGTGCTTCGGCCCGCAGTCGCTCGTAGACCGGGTACGGGTTGCGTTCGAGTTCAGTCATGGTGATGTCGTCGATCCAGGAGAGAGTGCTCGTCATCGGATGCTCCTCGGGATGGGTCGTGGGCCCTGTCTCGCGGGGCCTTCCGTACGCTGTGATGAGGACCATATGATCCAGGTCACTCGGAGTTCTACGCCGATTGCGCGGAGTCGATACGCATCGCGCGGAAATGTCGCCGGGCAGGAGTCGGGAGGTGAGAAGGTGGCAGAGTTCGAGGACTGGGAGGACGCCTCCCGGGTGGTTGCCGACGTGTATTTCCCGCACGAATTGACCGTTCTCTCCGGTACCGATCGGCCTGAATTGCAGCTGTCGTCGGTGGATTTCGGTCCTGTGACGATCGGCAGGATCACCTGGGGTGTCGATGTCGCCATCGATTGCGAATATCCCGGGTCGTACGAGATCAACATCCCGCTCGCGGGCGTTCTCGAATCCAGGGGCGACGGCGGTGCGGTCGTCTCCGGTCCAGGTCAGGCCTCGGTGTTCAGCGCTGACACACCGAATCGGATCACACGTTGGGATGCAACGTGTTCCGTATTAGGTGTCAAATTCGATCGCGACCACCTCGAACGCGAGGCCGACCGGATTCTGGGTGCGCCGCTGCGGTCCCGGCTCGTGCTGCCCGACCAGATCGACCTCACCGGGGCGGCCGGTGACTGGCGCCGCCTGGTTGCCTCGTTGTCGGATCAGCTCGAAGGTGCAGAGACGCTCACCAACCCCCTTGTGTCGCAGCAGCTTGCGGGTGCCGTCACCGCCGCGTTCGTGCTGGCGGTGTCTCCCCCGTCCGAAGAGACAGCTCCGGCGCCGAGGCCGGGGATGGTCCGGCGGGTCCTCGATGCGTTGCACGACGACCCGTCACGCCCATGGACCGCTGCGGACATGGCAGAGATCGCCGGCACCAGTGTGCGGCGCATGCAGGAGACGTTCGCGGACTATGTGGGAAGCAGTCCGTCCGCCACCTTGCTCGACATCAGATTGGACCGCGCGCACGCAGAACTCGCGGCCGGCGGCTCCGGCGTCACGGTGACCGACGTCGCGTTCCGGTGGGGTTTCAGCAGTCCCGCCCGATTCGCGGCGGCGTTCAAGAAGCGGTACGGGATGACGCCGAGTCAAGCATTGCGCGACTCCTGATGGCAGGAATGCGCCATTCGAGCCGATCGCGGGCGTCTGGGCGGAATCGGTGCCGGTGTGTCGTGGTCATTGCTGCGATGCCCGATAAGACGTACAATTTTCTGTACACGCAGGAGGTTGTCATGAGGACCATGAGTTACAGCGAGTCCCGTGCTCGTTACGCCGAAGTTCTGGACTCGGTGGTGAATGACCGCGAGGAAATCGTGATCACCCGATCGGGCCACGAACCCGTGGTGATCGTGTCGTTGGCGGATTTCGAGTCGCTTCGCGAGACCGCCTACCTGATGCGTTCACCGGCAAATGCGCGACGCCTGCTCGACGCGATGGAGCGACTCGAAGCCGGAGAGGGTCAGCCGCACGAGCTGATCGACAGTGACGACTGACGATGCGGTTGGTGTGGGATGTCAACGCCTGGGAGGATTACCTCTGGTGGCAGAGTCAGAACCGTAAGGTGTTGAAGCGCATCAACTCTCTCGCGCAGGACATAGTGCGTCACGGGAACGACGGCATCGGTAAACCGGAGCCGCTGAAGCACGACTTCGCCGGATACTGGTCCAGGCGAATCACCGACGAGCATCGCCTCGTCTACAAGGTCACCGGCACCGAAGTGCGTATCGCGGCGTGCCGCTACCACTACGGGCGCTGACCGCACGTGGAACAACACGTATCCCGGACGGCAACTGAATTCCGTCCGGGATGAATACTGTCTCCTACCCGACCCACATGGCTGGGGTCGGGCGGTCGAAGGACAACTCGGGATAGTCGTCGTCGGCGACAGGTGTCCGCAACCGCCGCTCGACGTAGTCGTGGCCGTGTGTGCGCATGTACTCGATGCACGCCACGGTGTAGCCGACGGAATCGGTGCCTGCTGGGCGGAACAGGTTGGGGAATCCGTGTGCCGTCACGGCAGCCGGATCGATATCGGTGGCCTCACGACCCAGAAGGTGGATCTTCCCGTCGCCGTCGATCACGAACTTGGCGCGGGCGATGACGAACCGTCCGACGTGGATCTCCCAGCGATTGTTGATGTCGTCGTACGTGGCCGCGGTTGCGCTGATCAACTCGCAGACGGACAGATGCAGATCGTCGTGCAGGCGGATCGCCGCACGCTGGGAGGCGAAGGAGCGCCCGAGGATCACTGCGTCGAACTCCGGGATGGGGGCAGGGGCAACGGAATTCGAGGCAGCGGACATCTCGGACGCTCCTTCGCGTGAGAGGTGGTTGGATCCGCGCGCGGGCGGGTAGGGGGGGGCGTCCGCCCGCGCGCGGTGGTGGGGTGGGGTGTTACTTCTTGTAGAAGGCGCTCACGTCGGCATTGCCGATGAGGTCGGGCACCGTCCAGCCGTCGAGGTCGTACTCGCTCATGAACTGCTCGGCGAAGCCCTTCATGGAGGCCACGTCACCGCGGGTCTCGGCGGCGAACAGCAGTTCTGCCTTGACGTTCTCGTGGTTGCCTGCGTAGTTCCGCTCGTACAGCTCGTGGCGGCCACCGAACTCGGATCCGATCGAATCCCACAGTGCCTTCATGACCTTGACTCGGTCGACGGCCTGGATGCCGTCGGATCCGCGAACGTACTTGTCCAGGTAGGGGCGTACCTCGGGGTTCTTGAAGTCGGCGGCGGACGAAGGCAGATAGATCAGGCCCGAGGCGACGTCCTGCTCGATAATCTCCTTGATGCGCGGGTAGCCCTGCATTGCGAACATCCGGTATGTCAGGCCGTATTCGAGCTTCGGGATGACGGTGTCGCCGATCCACGGTTCGGGGTTTTTGACCATCGAGTCGCTCAGCGACCAGAACAGGTTGCGCCAGCCGATGACCTCCCCGACGCGCGTCTGAACTCCTCGGAATCCGCCGGCGCCGGTGGCGTCGAGCGCCTTCATGAGCAGGCCGGCGATGAAGTCGAGCTTCACGGCGAGGCGGGTGCAGCCCTGCAGCGTGAAGCGCTGGAGGAAGCCGGAACCAGGCAGGAACTGGTTGATCTTCTCGACGTCCCCGTACATGAAGACGTTCTCCCACGGGACGAGGACCTTGTCGAAGATGAAGATGGCGTCGTTCTCGTCCATCCGGCTCGACAGCGGGTAGTCGAACGGCGAGCCGACGATGTTGGCGTTTTCCGAGTAGGAGGCGCGGGAGATCAGCTTGATGCCGGGTGCGTCCATCGGCACCGTGCAGATCAGCGCGAATTCCTTCTTCTTGATCGGCAGACCGTAGTGAGCGATGAAGTTGTAGTTGGTGATGGCCGAGCCGGTCGCGACGACCTTCGCACCGGAGACGATGAGGCCGGCGTCGGTCTCCTTCTCCACCTTCATGAACACGTCGCCGACCTGGTCCGGCGGCAGCTGGCGGTCGACAGGCGGGTTGATGATCGCATGGTTCCAGTACAGGACCTTCTCCTGCGATTCCCGGTACCAGCGCTTCGCGTTGTCCTGGAACGGGTTGTAGAACTCGTCGTTTGCGCCGAGTGTGCCGAGGAAGGATGCCTTGTAGTCGGGGGAGCGGCCCATCCAGCCGTAGGTCAGGCGTGCCCAGGTGGCGATGGCATCGCGGTCCTTGACCAGGTCGGCCGAGGATTTCGGGGTGCGGAAGAACGGCATCGTGACGCCGCCGTTGCCGGTGTCGGTCGGTGTGGTGAGCGCGTCGACGTGCTCACCGGTGTGCAGCGCGTCGTAGAGGCGCGCGGTCATCCGGATGGAGTTGCGGAACGCCGGGTGGTTCGTGAAATCCTTGACCTTCTCGCCGTGCAGGAAGATCTCGCGGCCGTCGTCGATCGAGGCGATGTACTCGTCGCCGGTCATGGGGCGGGTCGCGAAATTCTTCGTCTGGTTCGCTTCGCACTCTGCGGCGACGTTGACCTTGGACCGGTCGAGAGTGTCGGGACGCGGTTCGGTGGTGGTCATGGAATTTCTCCTAGTCCGGTGGGGCAGGGATTCGCTGTGTCAGTGGTGTCAGGCCGGGGATGTGGCCAGGTGAAGTGGGGTGAACTTGGTCTGGGCGTCGAACCAGCCGCTGTGCGGGTCGTCCATCGAGCCGTTCCACGCGGCGGATGCGCTGGGAGTTCCGAGATCATGGAAAGTGCTGCGGTAGAAGAGCAGAGGATCGACCTCGCGGCTGGAGGCGTCGACGATCTCGCCGATGTAGATGACGTGGTCGCCGCCGTCGTATTCACGCCACGGGATGCACGAGAGTGTTGCGGCGGTGCCGGCGAGGACGGGGGCGGTGGGGCCGTTTTCCCACATGGGCTCGGGGGATTGCGGCCGGCCCGCGAAGTGCATCGCGGTATCGATCTGGTCGGCGGCGAGGATGTTCACGGCGAACGGCGCGCCCGACAGGAATCCGCAGGCCTTGGAAGTGCGGGTCAAGGTGACCTGGCACAGCCGGGGCTCGAGCGAGACCGCGGTGAATGCGGTGACGGTGGCGCCGTGCGGCTCGCCGTCATGGTTGGCGCAGGTGATGACGGTGACGCCACTTGCGAACTGTCCGAAGATGTTTCGCAGGTCTCGCTGTTCCATGTCTGCGTCCTCCCTGTCCGGTTCGATCTGGTGTGACACAGACCATATGGACACTGGAGGGGATGTGCGATCCAGTGAGCGCGGTCACTATCCACCTAGCGCGGCGGGTAGGTATAAAGTCCTTGTTTGCCAGGGGACGTGTCCCTGATCACACTGGAATCAAGGTCCCCGGTATCCGAAAACGAGGGTGGATCACAGATGGCAGAGGATTCGACTCGACACCCGTCCGACTGGGACGAGGTGGAAGAGGTGGTGTCGCATGCGTACTTCTCGCATGACCTCACTCCCCTCGAGAAGGTCGAACCTCGCCTGAACCTGCGCACATTGCCTTTGGGGCCGATCCGGTTGGCCCGGATCGGCTGGGGTGCCGAGGCGTCGGTGCACAGTTCGCACCCGGGCGCCTATGCCGTGAACATTCCCTTGTCGGGCACGATCGAGTCGATCGCCAGTGGCGTCGAGACCGAGTCCGGGGTGGGGCAGGCAACCGTGTTCGAGCCGGACATCGACGCGACGATCCGTCGGTGGAGTGGCGACTGCGAGATCGTCGGGGTCAAGCTCGAGCGCGACTACCTGCACCGGGAGATGGCCCGTATCCTCGGGCGCCCCGACCTGCGCCTTCCCCCTCAGGTCGACCTGTCGACCGACGCGGGGCAGAGTTGGATGTCGTTGCTGCGTTCGATCATCGAGCAGCTCAAGTCCGATGAGTCGCTCTGGGGTAATCCGTTGGTCGCCGATCAACTCTCCGGTGCCCTGACCTCGTCGTTCATTCTCGCGGTGATGCCCGACGACGCTGACCCGACGGGAGGTGCGCGGCCTCGGATCATCAAGCGGGTCCTCGACCGAGTGCACGACGATCCGTCACTGCCGTGGACGTCGGCGGACATGGCCGAGGTCGCCGGGGTGAGCGTGCGTCGTCTGCAGGAGGGATTCCGGGAGTACCTCGGTGTCTGCCCTCGCGACTACCTGCTCGACCTGCGGTTGTCGCGCATCCACGAGGAACTCTCTGCCGGAAGCGGTGGGAATCTGTCGGTGACCGATGTGGCGCTGAAATGGGGAATCACACACACCGGCCGATTTTCGGCCGCCTACAAGCGCAAGTACGGAGAAGCGCCGTCGGCGACGCTGCGCGCCTGATCCTGCGTATCTGCGATGTTCAGCGGTGTCGATATCCGAGTTCGGCGCTCAAGGTTTCCGCGCACTCCATCACGCGCTTCGCGCACAGGTCGCGGAACGAGTCGAGGGTGTGCCGTCCCGTCGAGGTCGAACATGCGAGCACGCCGACCGCGCGACCCGCAGGATCGAATACGGGTGCTGCGATCGAGATCAATCCCTCCTCGAGCTCCGCAGAGGCCATGGCGTAACCCTGGCTGCGCACCTCCGCGAGTTCGACGCGGAATGCGTCGGCGTTGTCGATGGTGGTGGGGGTGAGTTTCTCGAATCGGGTCTCCGCGATCACGGCGTCGACCTGTTCGCGTGGTGACCAGGCGAGCAGGGCACGACCCATCGAGGTTGCATATGCGGGTACGCGGGTGCCGACCGAGACGTTGATGCTCATGATCCGTCGCACCGGTACGCGTGCCGCGTACACGACTTCGGTCCCGTCGAGCACACCAAGCGACGCCGATTCGTGTGTGTGGTCGGCGATCTCCACCAATTTGGGCAGGGCAGAATCCACGAGGGTGTGCGAAGCCGTGTAGTGCTGCCCTATGCTCAGGACGCGCGGAGTCAGTGACCAGCGCGTTCCGGTCGAAGTGACGTAACCTAGGCGCTGCAGCGTCAGCAGGATTCGACGCACTGCCGGCCGTGACAGGTCGGTCTTGGTTGCAACTTCGGCCAACGTCGGTTTCGGATCCTTGTCGTCGAAGGCATGCAATACCGCAAATCCGCGTTCGATGCTCTGAACGAAGTCGCGGTCGTTACTCCGGTTGTTGCCTAGGCCGGTGCTCGGCATTGCATCTCCTACCTGCGGGACTTGTCGATGTTGCCCTATTCGGTGTTGACAAGCGATGTGACAACACGCACAGTATGTGGTGTACGCACAGCGATCCACAAGTACGCACAGCGTACTTTCGGTCAGTCCGCAGCCCCGGAACCGACCGGACCAGTGCTTTTGCTACCTGCTTTCCACACCGTTCTCAGCCCCGACGAGGAGAGTCCATGACCACCACCGAGAACCCCACCGCTCACGGTTCCGGCAACGCCGCCACCGACAAGTTCAAGTCCGAGCGGGCCACGTCCGACACGTCCGTCGAGCGTGCGGCCGCGATCTACAAGGACGTGCTCGAGGCTCTCGCCGGCATCGTCCACAAGCACGAGGTGACGTACGACGAGTACCGGGTGCTCAAGCAGTGGATGATCGACGTCGGCGAGTACGGCGAGTGGCCGCTGTGGCTGGACGTCTTCCTCGAGCACGAGGTCGAGGAAGTGCATTACAACCGCAAGCACTTCACCGGAACCAAGGGATCCATCGAAGGCCCGTACTACGTGCCGAACGCCCCGAAGCTGCCGTCGAAGTGCACCATGCCGATGCGTGAGAAGGACAAGGTTGCGCCTCCGCTGATCTTCAAGGGCAAGGTGACCGACCTCGAAGGCAACGGCATCCCCGGTGCCACCGTGGAACTGTGGCACGCGGACGAGGACGGCTTCTACTCGCAGTTCGCCCCCGATATCCCGGAGTGGAACCTGCGCGGCACCATCGAGGTCGACGAAGACGGCAACTACGAGATCACCACGCTCAAGCCGGCGCCGTACCAGATTCCGAACGACGGCCCGACCGGTTGGTTCATCAAGTCCTACGGTGGTCACCCGTGGCGTCCCGCCCACCTGCACCTGCTGGTGTCGGCCCCGGGCAAGCGTGCCGTCACCACTCAGCTCTACTTCCAGGGTGGCGAATGGGTCGAGAACGATGTCGCGACCGCGACCAAGCCGGAGCTGATCCTGGATCCGGAGACGAACGCCGACGGCATCGCAGAGGTGACGTACAACTTCGCCCTCGATCCCGAAGCGTGATCCACATCTGACCTCGAATGCCGGTGTCCCGCAGGGGGCGCCGGCATTCGCCGCGAGTGCACCTGCGCCGTATCGACCGTCACACCCAGAACTGATTGTGAGCTGACCGAAGATGTCCGACCCCGATCTGGCGATCGTCTCCGTCGAATCGACGATCGTCGACGTACCCCTGATTCGTCCGCACAAGTTCGCGACCACGACCTCGGAAGTGCAGCCGATCCTGTTCGTCGCCGTCACCACCGCCGGCGGAGTCACCGGCTACGGCGAAGGCGTCGTGCCCGGAGGCCCGTGGTGGGGAGGCGAATCCGTCGAAACGATGAAGCAGATCGTCGATCGTTACATCGGCCCGTACATCATCGGTCGCGGTGTCGACGAGATCAGCGGCGTCATGCTCGACATCGAACGGATCGTCGCGAATGCACGTTTCGCGAAGGCCGCGGTCGACGTGGCCATGCACGACGCGTGGGGTCGCAGCCTCGGTATCCCGGTCGCGTCGCTGCTCGGCGGTGCTTTCCGTACTGGAGTCGACGTGCGCTGGGCGCTCGGCGCGGCACCTCTCGAGGAGATCGTCGACGAGGTCACCCACAAGATGGAGCAGCGCCTCAACTTCTCCTTCAAGCTCAAGATGGGTGCCCTCGATCCCGTTGTCGACACCGAGCGTGTCGTGAAGATCGTGGAAGCGTTCGACGGCAAGGTCGGATTCAGCATCGACGTCAATGCCCGCTGGGATCGCTTCACCGCACTGCGTCAGGTTCCGCAACTCGTCGACGGCGGTGTCGAACTCATCGAGCAGCCCACCCCGGCCGACCAGCTCGACGTCCTCGCCGAGATCAACCGCCGTGTCTCCGCGCCGGTGATGGCCGACGAATCCGTCCAGACCCCGCACGACGCGTACGAGGTCGCCAAGCTCGCCGCGGCCGACGTCATTGCCCTCAAGACCACGAAATGCGGTGGCCTGCAGCGGAGCAAGGAAGTAGTTGCGGTCGCGAAGGCTGCCGGGTTGCGCTGCCACGGCGCGACGTCCATCGAAGGCCCCATCGGCACCGCCGCGTCCATTCACTTCGCGTGCTCCGAGCCCGGAATCAACTACGGCACCGAGCTGTTCGGCCCGCAGCTGTTCGCGGTCGAGTTACTGAAGAAGCCGCTCGAATACTCCGAAGGACAGGTACATCTCCCCGAGGGCCCCGGCCTCGGCGTCGAGCTCGACATGGATGTCGTGAAGAAGTACGCACGCGACTGACGTCGCACCCCTTTTGTCAGAGTCACATTGGATTCGAAGGAGAAACCCCATGGCACTGTTCCACGTTCGGATGGATGTCAATATTCCGCGCGACCTCGACCCCGAAGTGCGCGCCGAGACGCTCGCCAAGGAGAAGGCCTACAGCCAGGAACTCCAACGGTCGGGAAAGTGGCCCGAGATTTGGCGCATCGTCGGAAAGTACAGCAACATCTCTATCTTCGACGTGGACTCGGCCGATGAGCTGCACGAGATCCTGTTCAATCTGCCGCTGTTCCCGTACATGGACATCGAGGTCATGGCGCTGACGAAGCACGGGTCGGACGTCAAGTAGTCGCCTCCCACAATTCGCGCCGCTTGTTCGTCGCGAGATCCTTTCGAGTGTGCAGTTCTTGACGTGTTTCTTCACTGAAACCGACAATAACTGCACGCTCGATCGTGACAGCAGCGGGTGGTGTTCTCGCGAGGACAATCACGACGAGAATCTGTGCGGGTGCGGACAGAGCGCGGCGGTCGGGGCCATACTCGGGGTATGAGCCTGCCGCTTCGCGACGTGTATGCCGAGCCCACCCTCGCCGACCTCCTGCCGTCGGTGCTCGCCTCCGCCGGCGTTGCCGGCGAGGTGAACCGTCTCGGACTTGCCGAGTGTTCCCGGACCGTCGTCCTGCTCGTCGACGGTATGGGGTGGGAACTACTGCAACGGAACAGGAAGGCTGCACCGTTCCTCACCTCCGTCCCCGGACATTCGATGCGGGCCGGGTTTCCCACCACCACTGCGGTGAGCCTCGCGTCGCTCGGTACCGGTCTGCCGTCGGGACGCCACGGCATCACCGGCTACCAGTCGTACATCGACGAGATCGAAGCACCCGTCAACTGGCTGCGCTGGACCCTCGCGGGCACTTCCATAGACAAACGGGACGACTTCGTTCCCGAGGACGTACAGCCGCATCCGACGGCATTCGAACGAGGCAGTGATGCAGGCGTCGCTGTCACCACCGTGGTGCCGAAACTCTTCGACGGCAGTGGCCTCACCCGCGCAGTTCTCCGCGGCGGCGCGTTCGTCGGGGTTTCCGCATACGGTGACCTGCTCGCCCGCGTGGTGTCGGCGATCGGCGCCGACGAACGCAGTCTCGTCTATTGCTATCTGGGCGAGGTCGACACGCTCGGCCACGTGTACGGGCCCGAATCGGATGCGTGGCTCGCGCAACTCACCATCGTCGACCGGTTCGTCGAGCAACTCTCCGGAGCGCTTCCCCGCGACGCCCGCCTGCTCGTCACCGCAGATCACGGCATGGTCGACGCCTCGCGCGGGCGCCGCGTCGACTTCGACCACACTCCCGGGCTCGGTGAGGGGGTGAGCGTCATCGCCGGTGAACCGCGCTGCAGGCACGTCTACACCGGCAGCGTCGGCGCGGTGCTCGAACGCTGGCGGAACGAACTCGGCGACGACATGTGGGTCGGCACCCGCGACGACGTGCTCACCGCCGGTCTGTTCGGCCCCGACCCTACGCCGTCGCTCGTCGGCCGGATCGGCGACATCGTCGCCATCGGTCGGGGAGAGTCGTCCGTGATCCGCACCGACGGCGAGCGTGTGATGTCGGAATTGCCCGGGCAACACGGTGCGCTTACCGATGATGAACTACTCGTGCCACTTCTGCATCTCCAGTGACAGGCCAAGTGTGGTGAGCCGCAAAGGGGGTCGTGACGTGTGCAATGTCGCGTACCTGCGCCCGAATTTGTCGCATAGTGTGTGCACATGAGCTCGAGTGCTTCTGTGACCTGGCACGATCGGACGAGTCGGATCGCGTTGATCCTGCTCTGGGTCGTCCGGATCCTCGTCAAGCCGATCCTGAGCATCTGGCCGAGCAACGACTTCGGGATCGGCCTCCTCGGTCGTCTCTCCTGGGTGGTCGACAAGGTCACGCCCAGACCGCGATCGGTCCAGATCGTCGACACCGATCTCGGTGGGGTGCCCGGCGAGTGCATCATCTCGCCCAAACCCGTCGACGACCCGCTCGAAGACGCCACCATCCTGTATTTCCACGGCGGCGGCTTCATCTTCTGCGGGCCCTCGACGCACCGTCAGCTGTGCGTGCAACTTGCGCTCGACTCGGGTGCACCCGTGTATTCGATGGATTATCGGCAGGTCCCCGTCGTTCCGATCGCGGGATCGGTCCACGACGCGATGAATGCGTACACAGCACTGCTCGAGACGGCCGTCGATCCCACCCGGATCATCGTGGGCGGTGACTCGGCCGGTGGATATCTTGCCGTCAAGGTCGCCGAGATCGCGGCGAGGCGCGGCATCCAGCGACCGGCCGCTGTCATCGGTTACTCGCCGCTGCTGAGTCTGGACCTCGACGACTCCGGCCACGACCTCGAGTACATGAAGAAGGATGCCTATTTGCCGATCGAGGCCCTCGAAAAGTTGCGACCGCGCTGGCTGGCGGGGCAGGAAGCGATCGAGGGCGAGATGAACCCGGTCGACGCCGACCCGGCGCTCTTCCCTCCGATGTTCCTGTGTGCAGCCGAATTCGAGCTGACCCGACCCGACGTCGAGGACATGACCGAGCGACTCACCGATGCGAGTAAGACGGTGGAAACGCACCTGTGGCGCGAGCAGATCCACGCGTGGCCGGTCCTCGCCCGAGCCCTGCCCGAGGCGATGGAACTCATCGGGTTGAGCACCCGGTTCGCGCGGCGTGCCGTCGTCGCAGTCGACGACGACCGTGCCGCTTGATGTACTACTGTGCTGCTTGATGTACGACAGGGCCGCTTGATCCACTACAGGTTCGTGTTCAACGGATCCGTCGAATCGGGAAGGCCCGCACCGCGGTCGCCGTTCTCGACACCGGGCGGGCACTGCGCACCCGCCGTATAGGAGGTCATCGACAACGATCCGTAGTCGACCCCGCCGACGAGAGTGTCGGGCTGCTCTCCGGATGCAGCGAGCAAGCCCGCGAAATGCAGCATCGGCAGAAAATGGTCCGGTGTCGGAACGGCTTTCGCGAAATCGGGATGTTCCTGCAATGCGGGTGCGTCGCCGGGCCGGTCACGTAGGAGTTCGCCGGCGGTCTCGTCGAAACGCTGGGCCCAGTCGAACCCTTCACTCGGCTTCGACGGGTCCATGCTGCGCAGGTTGTGCACGATGTTGCCGCTGCCGACGATCAGCACGCCGGAATCCCGCAGTGCGGTGAGCGAAGCGCCGAGCTCGACGTGATACTCGAGGGGCTTGTACGCGTTGAGGCTCAACTGCACCACCGGCACGTTCGCATCGGGGAACATGTGGGTGAGCACAGACCACGTACCGTGGTCGATTCCCCACGAATCGACATCGCCGCCCACCCATTTCGGTCGGGCAAGATCGGCGATCTCCTCGGTCAGTTCGGGGAGACCGGGTGCCGGATACTCGACGTCGAACAATTCCTGCGGGAACCCGAAGAAGTCGTGGATCGTGCGCGGCGACGGCATCGCGGTGACCGCGGTGGCATTGATGAACCAGTGCGCCGAGATCGACAGGATCGCGCGGGGAACAGACACCGATTGGCCGAATGCGGCCCACGACTGCGTGTACCGGTTCGATTCGAGTGCATTGAGGGGACTGCCGTGGCCGATGAACGCGACAGGCATGCGTGTCGTCATGGAATATCACTCACCTTTCAGGGGAGATGCGGGGGCGCAACCATTCCACGAGATCGCCCAGTACCCGGTCGTTCTCGGGCTCGTTGAACACTTCGTGGAACAGCCCGTCGTACAGCTTCAATGTCAGATCTTCCGAGCCGGCACGGTCGGCGATCAGTTGTGAACCGGCCGGGTCTGCGAGAGTGTCCGCAGTGCCGTGCTGGACCAGCACCGGCAGTGTCAGGGACGGCAGCCGCGACGCCACACTCTGCTCGTTGTCGATCAATACCCGTGCGATCCCCGCCGGAACCAACCCGTGATGCACGAGCGGATCGGCCTGGTACGCCGCGACGACCGCAGGATCGCGCGACACGGCGTTGCTGTCGAGCTTCTGCACCGGCACGTCCGGGAGGATGCGGCCGATTATCTTGCCGATCTCCACGACGATGCCCGGAGTGCCGGACGTAACGACCACCGCTGGTCCGGACAGCGCGAGCGCGGTCAGACGATCCTGGTGGTCGAGTGCATACGCCAGGGCGATGGCCCCGCCCATCGAATGCCCGAGCAGGAACACCGGCAGGCCGGGGTAGGCCTGCGTTGCGATATCGAAAAGGGCGTCGAGGTCGTCGGTGAACTCCGACATCGCGCGGGCGTGCAGCCGCTTGCCGCCGGAACGGCCGTGACCGCGATGGTCGGGTGCGAACACGACCAATCCCAGCTCGGTCAGGCGCTCAGCGACGTGGTCGTAGCGGCGCGCGTGCTCGCCGAGCCCGTGTGACAGCACGAGCACCCCGACGAGCTCGGCGTTGTCGGGCGACCACAGGTCGTACACGATCCGAGTGTCGTTGCCCCCGCTGAACGAGGATTCGGTGTGCTGCATGGGCGTCTCCTGCCGGGTAGTCGACCTGCTGTCCTCCGCATCCTTGCACGAGGACACGCTGCGGGCTTGTGGACTGGAAGAGACCCGAGGAGCATTCGCGCACTCGCGGACCTGCAACCGCGCACCCTCGCGCCGATGCATGCGCCGGCCTTCGAAGGCGACTGCGGTGCGGCACTCGGCGGACTCGCTGCGGCCTACGAGGAGCGGTTCACCGCTGCGCTCCAAGGCGTCCGCATGACGCCGTGAACAAATCGATTGACGTCGTCCGGGGCGTCGGTATCCTGGACGACGTGATTCAAGCGCTTCTTTTCCACTGACGACACCGGCCCCGCAACCCGTGATGTAGCCGGGCGGGGGCCGACGTGTGTCCAGAGGCCGTTCATCCGGCTGTTCGTCAGAAGCGCAGTCCTCCACCATTCGTGGACGACGCGCCTCCATTCGGAGGAAGAATGTCCATCACTATGACCCTGCCCCAACGAGCTCGGGCGCAACTCGGCGCGATCGACGTGCACATCGCACGCGGTGGTCGTCCCGTGCTGCAGGGCGTCGACCTTGCCGTGACGCCCGGATCCCGGCTCGGAGTCGTCGGCGACAACGGTCGCGGTAAGACGACGCTGATCGATGTGCTGGCGGGCCGGCTCGAACCCGATCAGGGCACGGTGCGGTGCTTCGGGTCGCTCGGTGTTGCCGAGCAGGAAATGGCAGTCACCGAGAGTCGCACGGTCGGCGATCTCATCGACATCGAACTCGTCCATGTCCGTGAGGCGTTGCGCCTGCTCGACGAGGCAACAGAGGCTCTCGCCGAGGAACAGCCCGGTGCTGCGGATGCGTATGCCGACGCCCTGGATGCAGCCGAACAACTCGATGCGTGGGACGCCGACCGGCGCGTCGATACCGCACTCGAGGCGCTGGGTGCGGTCACCGACCGATCATGTTTGCTCGCAGAGATGTCGGTGGGGCAGCGCTATCGCGTCCGGCTGGCTGCGCTGCTCGGTGCAGAGCACGATTTCCTGCTCCTCGACGAGCCGACCAACCACCTGGATGCGTCGGGGCTCGAATATCTCACCGAACGGCTGCAGCAGACCCGCAGCGGTGTCGTGCTTGTCAGCCACGATCGGGCGCTCCTCACGGATGTCGCGACGTCGATCCTCGATTTGGATCCCAGCGTGGACGGTCGCCCTCGCCTGTACGGCGGAGGGTACGCCGGATATCGCAAAGGTCGTGTCGCCGAATATGATCGATGGGTCGATCAATACGCGCGACAGCAGGTCGAGCATGCGCGTCTCGCCGTCGATCTGGAGGCGGCGCAAGACCGGCTCGTCACGGGGTGGCGGCCGGGCAAGGGCACCGGCAAGCATCAGCGCGCGACTCGCGCACCGGCGCTCGTGCAGTCGGTGCACCGGCGACAGGAAGCACTCGACGAACATGCGGTGACCACTCCACCACCACCCCTACGGTTCTCGATGCCTGCGCTCGGTGTCGCACTGGACGGGATCGATCCCGATGCGCCGTTGATCCGAGCGGCGGATGTCGAAGTGTCGGGTCGGCTCATCGCACCGGTGTCCCTCTCGCTCGGCGCGGGCGCGAGGCTTGCGGTCACCGGGCCCAACGGTGCTGGAAAGTCGTCGTTCCTCGCTGTGCTGGCAGGTGAACTGGAGCCCACCTCCGGCGATGTGGATATCGCGGAGCTCGTGCGGGTGGGACGGCTCGCGCAGGAGTCACCCGCGCCCTCGGGGGCACGTGTGCGCGAGGTGTACGACAGGCACGTGGGAGTGCTCGCGTCCTCCGGCGTTGTGCCGGAGGGGGAATCGGTGACACTCGAAGATCTGGGTCTGTTCACCGATCATGATCTCGACCAACGAGTTCGAGATCTGTCGATGGGGCAGCAGCGCAGGCTCGATCTGGCGCTGGTACTCGCGTCCCGCCCGCACGTCCTGCTTCTCGATGAGCCGACCAACCATCTGTCGATCACGCTCGTGGACGAGTTGACCGAGGCACTCGGGGCAACCGACGCGGTGGTGGTGCTCGCGACACACGACCGGCAACTGCGACGCGACATCGCCGAGTGGCCGACCTTGGCGCTCCCGTGAACGGTGTGGAGTCGAGCCCGGAATCCGCTATTCCGGGC